>JAYSTZ010000278.1:0-1714 GCA_043719365.1 Verrucomicrobiaceae bacterium
CTTTTCACCGAGGAAACCCCGCTCACCGCACCGCTCGAGGGCAGCCCCGACTTCGTTCGCGACTTCGCCGCCGCCGGCCCGCGCGACCATCTCGGCCGCTCGCTGCGCGACCTCGACCTCCACACGCGCCTTTTCAAATATCCGTGCAGCTTTCTCATTTACACGCCCGCCTTCGACGCGCTCCCGCCCGTCATGCGCGACAGCATCCTCGCCCGTCTCCACGCGATTCTCACCGGCGAAGACCACGACCCGCAGTTCGCCAAAATCGCCGCCGAAGACCGCCGCGCCATCCTCGAAATCCTCCGCGAGACAAAGCCGAACATCCCCGCCGATTGGCGCGAGGAAAAGTAAGCGCGTTGCCTAGTTCAGTGGTGGACGACCACCAAGCGGCGCGCTCGCGGGTTCCAACTCCAATAATTCATATGCGAGGCGCTTTTGTCCGTTAGGTGTCGTTACGGTAGTGACCTGAACCTTTGCCTTCGAAGGCTTCCCCGTGAGTGCCCCCCAAGCCTCGGCTTGCTCTTCCGTGACATCTTCAGCAATCCAACCGGAGATCAGAGATTGTCCCTGGGGCTCGAACTCGAACTTGCCAGATTGCAGGAGCACCCCATCAAAAATGCCTTGAAGATCCAGTTCCCCACTATCGGTCTGTGCCGCAGAAACGCGGGCAAAAGCGGATTCAACTTTTTCCTTAGTGAGCACGGCACGCTTCATCCCGGAAATCATCTGGCAGTCACTCTTCGCGTTGTTCAGCGTGTCGAGAAAAGCTCTGAGCGGCGTGAGAACGCGCGGATGGAAACGCTGGAGCGTGGTTTCAAAAGCGGAATCGTCCTCTGCGGCTGCCGCCACTAAGTCCGTCACGTCTTCCATGACCTTCGCAACCTGTTCGGCGGAGACAAAATCTTCTGGTTGCGGTTGCGAGAGTTGAAGGCCAAAGGAACCGCGGGGCAATGCAGTTAGGTAAAGTCGGGAGTCGTTTTCCCCACGCCGCCGACCAGTGCGCCGCAGTGCGCCGTGATGAACTGCCGCGAATTGATTGGAAACTATGTCTTGAAAGCTGTTCAGCACCCGGGAAGCAAACTTTGCATCCAATCCCATTGAGCCAAGAGCCGGGCCAGGTCCGAAAAACAATTCGGTTTCCGGGGTAATCTGCGGTTTTTCTTCAATCCTTCGCATCTCCTCCTCCAGCGAAACGATGCGGCTTTGCATGAGCGGTCCTGCTATCGGATCGTCCGGCATCATCTCCACGATCTCCCTCAAGCCGAGGATGTCGGCCATCAGCATTTCTTTGGCGCGGAGCGGGGTCATGGATTGCCTTTTTCGTCGAGCAGTTTCAGCGCAGCAGCATCGTCGGCAGCGCTGGCGAGGTCAACTTTGAGCATCCCTTTCCAAACGTCATCAATACGCCGGTGAGAAAACAAACCGCACCAATACCGCGTCCACTCGGCGACTGTTCGGCCAGGCCAGTTCAATCCGACAATGAAGTGATCAACTTGAAACTGCGCCTTGGAAAGTTGGTGGTTGGAAATCGCCCCGAGCAGAGGCGCGTCCATTTCACCCGGCTTCAGATGGGACGCTTCGAGGAAGCTTACGACATCAATGTCTCCGGGAGGTCTCCCGCGAAATGTTTCGGCATCTTCCATGAAGCTTCCGTCAAGCCATTGAAATCCACTCGCATATCCGAGTTGCCGCAGTGCCGTCCTCATACCCAGCC
>JAYSTZ010000279.1:0-3940 GCA_043719365.1 Verrucomicrobiaceae bacterium
CTCGTATTGGAGCGCGGGGCAGACGGCAAATTTCGCGGGGCCTGCGACCTTCCATACGGGATGGTGGAGTTTAAAATCACGAGGGGTTCGTGGGAGACGGAGGAATCGCATCTCGATGGCTCACCGTGCCTGAACTATTCCTACCTCGTCGCGCACGACCTTTCGATTGCGATTGAAGTGGAACATTGGAAGGACTCCACGCCAGTCGATCCCGACCTTCTGTATGGCCGGGCCATTGAGACGGAACTCGACGCTACGCAATTGGGCCAGCACCGCCGTGCGATCATCTGGTTGCCGCCCGGCTACATGCGGAGCAACGATTCGCGGCATCCGGTGCTGTATCTGCTCGACGGACAGGACACGCTCGCGGCGCTGAATTCGCCGGAGAATGAAACGCTCGACGCTGATACCTGGGTCCGCACCCTCTCGAAGCTCGGAACGATTCCCGAGCTGATTCTGGTCGCCGTTTTTCACCGGGAGGATTTTGGCCTGCGCGATGAGGAATTGTCGCCCCAATGGGAAGGGCCGAAAATGGCGGACTTCATCGTGAATGACTTGAAGCCGTTCATCGATTACACGCTTTGCAGGGACCGGACGCTCCGCGAAGCCGAGCACACCGGAATCCTTGGCTTTGGCCTGGCTGGCTCGCTCGCGCTTTGGATGGCGATGCGACATTCCGCGACACTCGGGCGGTTTGCGTGCATGTCGCCGACTTATGAGGACCTCAGCGCCGATACTCCTGCGGAGTGCGAGTTACTGAGGATTCTCGCGCGGACAAAAGAGCTTCGTCCCGGCGGTCAGCGCATTTATTTCGACCACGGGACCGTTGCCGGCGAGGCGAACATTCCGCTTTATCAGGATCAAGTGACGGCGCTTTTACAAAGCCGGGGCTTCGTCCGGGATCGGGATTTCACGGTGAACGTTGCACGCGGTGCCGCGCATTCGCTCACTGCATGGCGGGCGAGATTGGGAGCGCCGCTGGAGTTTCTCTATGGGAAAACGGTCTGATTACTTGCGCCTGTAGCCCTGCACATATCCGCCGCTTCCGCTGAGATAGACCTGCCGAAGATCCTCCAAATGCGAGAGCACCCATGGATTCGCGGCGTTGTCTCCGTTCTTTGTGAACACGATGTCGTCTGCGATGAAAACGCAACTGTGAAACGCCTGCAACGCCGGACCTTCCATGAAAAAGAGCACGTCGCCATAACGATAGGGGGCATCCACGGGCGCAAAATTCTCCATGACGTGGGAGGCCGCTAGACGAGTATCGATGTAATACTCTCGCGGCTCGTAGTTGAAAAAATTGAGCGATGTCCAATGGCAGTCGGGCATTCGACCGTTGATCGCCAGCCCAAGCGGCGGATAGCTGTAGAGCAGCTTGCGGGGCAGCGGAGGGAGCATGTGAATCAAATCAAGATGCTCGGCACCGGGCGATTCAGCGACGCTCTTTAGCATGGTGAGCACGTCCTTTCTCCGTCCGCCCTTCGACCAATAAGCCGACAGCGAATCGTAATCAGTTTCCGGAGTCAGGCGCAGCCTCGCGATGAGAGTGCGTGTGCGGGAGCAGACCTTGAAGAGACGTTTCACCTCCGAATCGTTCCGCGCCCGGGAAAGCAACGCCCGAACGTCGGAAAAACAAAGTCCGTGGCCGCGGCGGTAGCACATCCGCTCGAACCATTCGCCATGCCCCGCGTCGATGTCGGTATTGCGCAGGAAATCCCGTGCATTGCCGCCCGTCACGAAGACAGGATCTTTGTGAAACGGGTTCATCTCAGACTTCGCCAGCGTCGCGTAAATTGAGCCTCTTTGCTCGCTCGTCAGCGCCTCCAAGTCGGGAATCGGAGGCAGAATGTGGATCACTCCTTCCTGCTCCATCAAGCATCCTGTCATCCAACGCTCGATCCCTCGCGCAGGAATGCCCGCATTCACGAAGACTCCGCGTATTTCCTCCCGGCTCATACCCGGGAAGCTCCATCGAGGCACCACCGTCGGCATCTGAAATACATCCACCAGCTCACTCGAAGCTTCGAGATAGAGGTAGTGAAATTCGATCTCGCCCCACGGCCCTGGCGCACATGGTTTCAGCAGGCTCTTCCTTCGGGCCGGCACCTCCTCGGCTTTCGGCGCACTCACGTACGAAAACGCAGATCCATTTTGTTGCGGACGAACCCGCAATCCTGAATTCAAAGAATTTGGCATTTGATTCCCATATCGTAGCCGGCATTCCAATTGGCCCTAGTAACTTCGCAGTAATGCTGGTTACGATTTAGTGACCATTTGCGGGCTTTCCGCTTGGCGAATTCCTAAACGCTGCCACAACCTATATTCGTGAAACGCGCAATCTACGCAGGCTCCTTTGATCCAGTCACCAACGGCCATCTCGACGTCATCGAACGTGCCGCGAAACTGTGCGAAGAAGTCGTAATCGCCGTCGCCTTCAATCCCGAAAAGCGCGGCCTCTTTACACCGGACGAACGCGTCGTGCTGCTTAACGAAGCCGTCGCGGGAATCACCAATGTCCGGGTCACATCGTTTCACGGATTGCTCGTCGAATTCGCTCGCAACGAAGGTGCCAGCGCCGTCATCCGCGGGTTGCGGGCCGTGAGCGATTTCGAGTTTGAGTTCCAAATGGCTCTCATGAATCGCCGCCTTGAGCCACGGCTCGAAACGCTCTTCCTCATGCCCAAGGAGGAATACAGCTACGTCTCTTCGCGCCTCGTCAAAGAAGTCGCAAGCCTCGGCGGAGACGTCACCCATTTCGTCCCCCTCGTCGTCGCGAATGCCCTCGCCGATAAATTCGGGCACGTTCGACGTTGAACTCCCCCCGCCTTTCCCCCACCCTCCGCACATGGCCAACGAAAAACGTTTCGGCTGCCTCGGCGTTTTGCTGACGGTAGTCCTCTGTCTCAGTCTTCTATTCAATTTGATCTTCATCATCGGAGGGGCCACAGGCTTCACCGCCGACTCGATGCAATTTCACGAGCACCGCCTTACCCCGCCTGCCGGCCCTACCATCAAAAGCAAAGTCGCTGTCATCCGGCTCAGCGGGCTTATTTCAAACTTCGAGTCCGGCAGCATCGGCGAATCGATGGTCGAAGACATCCAGCTTCAACTCAAGCACGCCCTCGAAGACACCGACGTGAAATCGATCGTCCTCGCCATAGATTCCCCCGGCGGCGAAGTCACCGCCAGCGACATCATCTACAACGCAGTTCGCAACGCCCGCGCAAAAAAGCCCGTCGTCGTCAGCATGGGCTCCACCGCCGCCAGCGGCGGATACTACATCGCATGCGGCAGCAGCTACATCGTCGCACACGACACCACATTCACCGGCAGCATCGGCGTCATCATGCAGACGCTGAACTATGCCGAGCTCTTCGGCAAAGTCGGCCTCGAAATGGTCACCTTCAAAAGCGGCAAATTCAAAGACATGCTCAGCGGCTCCCGCGTCCTCCAGCCCGACGAGAAACAATACGTCCAGAGCCTCGTCATGCAGACCTACTCGAAATTTGTCGGCATCGTCGCCGCCGAACGGAAACTCCCCGAGGCCGACCTCCGCGCCGGCGTCGCAGATGGCCGCGTGCTCTCGGGCAAAGACGCTTTCGAGGCAAAACTCATCGACCAAATCGGAGACTTCGACGACGCCGTCAAAAAAGCCCAGGAACTTGGCCAAGCACCCGGTGCCGCAGTCGTGCGCTACGAACTCCCCGCCAGCCTCAGCCGCTACCTGCGCCTCCTCGGCAAAGCCGAAGCCCCGAAAAAGGTGGAAATCCAAATGACCCCGCACAACGGCTACAACCTGCAACCCGGCCACCTCTACCTCCTAAACGGCATCTTCGCCCCCTAGTGGTCTCCCCGCCGTGAAATGATGGTCACCAGTGCTATTGCGGCTGTGATTGGTGAATAGTGAATAGTGATTTGTCGCAAGCGAAAGCTCACG
>JAYSTZ010000280.1:0-3939 GCA_043719365.1 Verrucomicrobiaceae bacterium
CTGAATCGCTTCGCCCGCACCCTTGCCGGCCAGGTGGGCAATTTCCTCCGAGAGCTGCCCGCGCGCCGCATCCTCGCCGAAGACCAACCCGGCCATCGAAATCACGATGACGAGCAGCGGCGCGAGCGAAAAGATCGCGTAATACGCGAGGGAAGAACTGAGGCGCATCGCGCCGTCATCCACCCAATCGGACGCGGCGTTTTTTAAGATCGGGAGCAGATGACGCGGATGCATGAATGGCGCACGGATATTCTCCATTCGGGCTCAAAGTTCGTCATTGTCCCGGACGACAGTGACGTCGCCGTTCTGGCGATTGGTCCGCGTGCGACTTGCAGCGGTGATCATCCCGATTCCCAGCAGGATCATGGAGCCGATCGTGACCCATAGACGGGGTGCTCCCAGCTCGATGGCCGCCCAAGCGAGGCCGCCGATTAGAATTAGGAAGCCGAGGATGTAAGCAAAGAATCTCATATAAGGATGCGAGAATCTATCGCGATGGCTGGCCGATTTGGTCGCATCAAAGGGCGTTCGTCGCCGGCCAACGCATCCGTTTGGCTGGAGTGCGCGCCGGGGAAGAAGAATTCGGCTCTCCGAGACAGCCGCTGAGGCCGCCAGCCGCGAATAGTCTATCCTATGGGAGACAATTCACCGAAGAACCAACACAAGCTCGACGCGCAAAAACACGAAAAGCATGTCAAAGACGACCACGAGAAACTCGAAAATGCCGTTCACCAGCATCACCCGGATCGCGCCTCCACACCCGAGGAGATTTTGGCATTAAAGAAACAGGAGGAAGAAGCGGACGCCGCCAGCGCGGCGGAGTGATAAAACCGGCTGATGCGGTGGATTACTTCCCCATGTGTTACCCAGCCCGTCGCGCTGAGGCGTACCGTTTCCCCAGCACTTCCCGCAGCGGATCGTCGCCCGCTGCGCCGAAGCCGTAGTGCAGGTGGCGCGTCCAGCCTTCGGCGTGGTGGAACTTTTTGGTTCGCTTTCCGAGCGCGAGCGAGAAGTCGTCGAGCGTGGTGAGGTAGCTCTCCTGGCCCTGGGTCTTGTCCAGCCATTCCTTTTGCGATGCGTGGCAGGCGAGGGCCTCGCGTTTCACGGCGTGGACGCTGGTCGTATCGATGTAGAGCTCGGGCGTGACCGGCTCGCGAAGGGGCGTGCATTGGCCGTGCGGCATGGCGTGGTAAATGACGCACGGGGCCAGCGCGGGCTTGCGCTGCGGCTTGGAGCGGTAGTTCGGAACACCGCGCGCAAACGTCGCCGTGACTGCGAGGCGGGCAGTGATCATGTGATCCTCCATGTAGTCGGATAGCGCGTGCGTGAGCACGACCGCGGGCCGCGCATCGCGGACGACGGCGCAGATTTTGCGGATGTTTTCCTCGGTGTAGAAAACACACAGGTCGCTGCAAATCGGCGCGTGCCATGTGGCATCCATCAGCCGGGCGGAAGCCTGCGCTTCCTTGCGCCGGGTGCGGTCGGTCTCCGCAGCGCTCATGACGGTGCTGCCCATGTTGCCGTTCGAGACGTTCATGACATGGATGTCCCAGCCGGCCTCCTTCAAAAGGAGAAGGGTTCCGGCCATGACGAATTCGATGTCGTCCGGGTGTGCGGCGATGGCGATAGCAGAAGGCATGTCCTTTCGCGTAGCGATACGGCGTGTAAGTTTCCAGCATTCTATCACGCGGAAAAATAATCGTTTCTTCGCCCGCGATTCCCAGTAGTCCGATAACGTCACCGCTCAATGAATGCCACGCTCTTAACCGCCACCGCTAATTCCGCCGGCTTCATCATGGGGGCGGTGCCGCTTCGATGAGCTTCCTGCTTTACGCCGCATACTTCCTGACGACGGCCGCGCTGCTTTGCTACAGCATCCAGGGGCTCGTGTTGCTTTTCCTCCATGCGGCCGGTCGCAGGCGGTTGCGCGAAGAGAATGAGGATATCGCGGCGCGTGCGGCCGTTCCCGCAGAGTGGCCGATGGTCACAACACAGCTTCCGCTTTTCAACGAGCCGAATGTTGCGGAGCGCATCCTGTGCGCGGCGGCGGCGATGGAATATCCGGCGGGGCGTCACGAGATTCAGGTGCTCGATGATTCGACGGATGAAACGTGCGCGATCGTGGATCGCGTGGTTGCCAAATTGAAGCGCGGTGGTGTGAGTATCCGGGTCGTCCGAAGGGCGGAACGAAGGGGCTTCAAAGCCGGGGCGCTCCGTGAAGGAATGCAAACCGCGACGGGCAGTCTGTTCGCCATTTTTGATGCGGACTTTGTCCCTCCGACGGATTTCCTGATGCGCACCGTTCCGGTGCTCTTGAAAAAGCCGGGCGTCGGATTTGTGCAAACAAGATGGGACCATCTGAATGCGTTGGATTCGCTCCTGACCGCTGCGCAGGCAACCGGGATCGACACTCACTTTATCGTCGAGCAAAGCGCGCGTGCATCGGCGGGTGTATTCATGAATTTCAACGGCACATGCGGCATCTGGAGGCGCGAGGCGATCGAGGCTGCGGGCGGCTGGTCTGATGACACGCTCACCGAGGATCTGGATCTCAGCTACCGCGCCCATCTCGCCGGATGGACTGCGCATTATCTCCCCGATCTCGCGGTGCCCGGGGAGTTGCCCGCGAGCATGGCGGCGTATCGGCGGCAGCAATTCCGGTGGGCGAAAGGCTCGATGCAGACGGCGAAGAAGTTGCTCCCGAAGGTATGGGCCGCGCCGATTTCGCGGCTTCGAAAGATCGGGGCGACGCTGCATCTCACGCACTTCTGCGTGCATCTTCTTTTGCTCGTTCATTGCCTGCTGTCCGTGCCGATTTTGCTGTGGGCGAACGAGCGTCCTCCGGCGTTGCTCTTTTCACTTTTCAGTGTGTTTGGCGGGATGATGCTCCTCGCGCCCGCAGCGATGTATGTCACGGGATGGTGGACTCTTCATCGCGAGGACAAGGGACGGCTCGCGACGATCCCGGGAATCATGCTGCTGGGTGGCGGACTGTGTCTTTCCAACGGGCGTGCGGTCATCGAGGCGCTGATCGACCGGCGCAGCCCGTTCAATCGGACACCGAAGACCGGAGAAACAGGCGGGCAAACCCGCGCGCAGCCTTCCTGGATGCCACACTGCCAGCTCGCGCTCGCAGGCTACGCTGCGGTTGCGCTGCTCCTTTTTCTAAAGAACGGCGGTTGGTTTATGGGGCCGTTTCTCCTCGTTTATGTTGTCGGACTTTCGTGGATGGGGATTCAGGAACTGATGGAGCAGCGGGACGATGGCTGAGTGGCTCTGGCTGTCGTTTGGCGGGCGCATCGCGCTTTCGTGCGGGCTGTTCGGGCTCGGTGCCCTGGCATGGTGGAGGTGGCCGGGAAACTGGACCGTGCGCAGGCAGTGGATGCTGCTCCTGACGCTCGCCATCGCAGCCCGCGCGTTCGTGTGGGGGCTGCCTGTGTCGGACGACATGAACCGCTATCTGTGGGAGGGAAAGCTCGTCCGCGCCGGAATCAGTCCCTACGCGCAAACTGCCGAGTCTCTCGTCTCGCAGCGCGACGCGGCGTGGGAAGGAATGAACCATCGCGACAAGTTCACGGTCTATCCCCCGCTCTCGGAACTGGTCTTCGCAGCGCTGGGCGGCATCGCGTACGAGCCTTGGATTTTTAAACTCGCGTTCACGCTCGCCGAGCTCGCGTTGATTCCCTTGCTCGCTGCGTTGGGCGGGCGTTTTCGCTGGCTCGCGTTGTATGCGGTGAATCCGGTGCCGGTACTCAGCTTCGCGGGCGAGGCGCACTTCGACTCGCTCATGGTTCTCGCCACGGTCGCCGCGGTGTTCTTCGCGCAAAAATCCCGGCCGACGCTCGCCTGGGCCGCACTTGGGATTGCTGTGGAATGCAAGCTCATCGCCATCCTTTTGGTGCCTGCGTTCTGGATGACTTTCGACGTCCGAGGCCGGCG
>JAYSTZ010000029.1:0-12479 GCA_043719365.1 Verrucomicrobiaceae bacterium
CGGCCATTCCCTCTCGTGCCGCCAGGTCGGCGGGCGTGCCGACTTGATCGTCCTCTGGCCGCTCGGGGGAGTCGCCTACGTCGCGCCGCCGCCCCGGCCGGGCGCGACACTATGGAGCATCGCCGCTGGGCCGCTGGTGAATGTGGCGCTGATTCCGGTCTTCATGCTCGCGCAGAAAGTCGCACTGGGAAATCCATCAATCTCGGACGACGCATATATGCTCATTCACCAGCTCGCGCGTATCAACCTCGGGCTCCTCATCTTCAATGTCCTGCCGATTTACCCCCTTGATGGAGGACAAATCCTCCGCTCACTGCTCTGGTTTGTCATCGGGCCGATAAAAAGCCTGCTTGTCGCGACTTTCATCGGATTTCTCGGAGCTGCGGGCCTTGCGTATCTGGCCTTTGAGTGGAAATCCATCTGGGTCGGCATCATGGCGGCATTCATGTTTATGAACTGCCGTGCGGCTTGGAATCACGCACGGGCAATGTCCGCCCAAATGGACCTTCGATAAAAAATCTGATAATCGGCTTTTAAGGGTTGTAGCTTTTCCTGCAATCAGAACGTATTCTCATTTCCATCTGATGTCCGAACTTCCGAATCTCAAACAATCCACCCTACGACGCGCACTCATCCGCCTCCGCCAGTGGTTTGATTCCGATTATTTTCCAGGCGGACCGGACGCAGCGCGGGCAAAGCCGGACAAGTTTGAGTGGCCGCGGGCTATCCCGTTTATTTTCATCCACGCAGGCTGCCTTTTTCTGCCGCTGGTCGGCTGGAGCTGGACTGCCGTCGCAGTCGCTGCGGCGCTCTACGTGCTGCGAATGTTCGCGATTACCGGCTTCTACCACCGCTATTTTTCACACCGGACATTCCAAACGAGCCGCGTCGCGCAATTCATCTTCGCGGCTTGGGGGAATACCGCAGTTCAGCGTGGTGCTCTCTGGTGGGCCGCCGTCCACCGACATCACCACAAACACTCCGACGACGAGCATGACGCGCATTCGCCACGGCAACGGGGATTTTGGTGGGCGCACATCGGGTGGATGACGACATCGAAGAACTTCCCCACCGACTACGCGACGATCCGCGACCTTGCGAAGTATCCCGAACTCGTATTTCTCAATCGTTTCGACCTTATCGTTCCGGCGATTTTTGGCGTCGCGCTGTATGGCTTCGGCGCGCTGCTCAATTACATGTGGCCCGGCCTCGGTACATCAGGCGGGCAGATTTTCATCTGGGGCTTTTTCATCAGCACTGTCGTCCTGCTCCACGGCACATTGTTCATCAATTCGCTTGCGCACGTCTGGGGAAAGAAGCGTTTCGACACCGAAGATGACAGCCGTAACAGCCTGACACTCGCGCTCATTACGCTCGGCGAAGGCTGGCACAATAACCACCACCGGTTCATGGCGTCAGCCAGGCAGGGCTTTTACTGGTGGGAGATCGACATCACCTATTACGTGCTGAAGGTGTTCTCGTGGCTCGGAATCATTTGGGATCTCAAGCCCGTGCCGCGCTCCGTCTATTCGGAAGCGAGCGGTGGAAAATCAGTGGTGGAGTAATTACCTGCTCGCTTACTGCTCACCCCATCCGAGCCGGATGACTTCTTTCCACTCGGAGGAAAGCGGGCTGTTTTCCAGCATCGTGCGGGCTTTCGCGGGGGACTCGTAGGCGGCGCGGCGGATGAGGCTCACTCGTGCGAGGTCGCGCTGCACGGGGTCGGTGATGCTGGCGAGCGCGGCTTCCGTGCGCTCGGGGAAATTATGGTCCAGCAGACGGATTGCGGCGACCATCATTCGGTCGCGAAGAATGGGGTCGGCGACTTCGGCGATTGCCGCCTCCGTCCCGGCGCTGAACCGCTGGGGCAAAAGCTGGCCGATGATTGATGCGGCGCGTGCGGCATCCGGCCCGGCGGGGACGAGCGAGATCGCTTCGACGAGTTTTGCGGCGGTCGGGGCTTTCATCGCACGCCCTTGAACGTATGGCAAAAGCAGGCTTTTGCGCTCGTCAGGCGAGACGGCGTCCAGCGCACGGCGGGCTTCGTCGTCCGGGAGATTGTAGAGTAGTTGGGAGATGAGTTCGGTGCGGCCTGCGCTGGGCGGGAGGTTCAGCACGGTGGGGAGTGTTTCGTTGGAAATCATGATGCCGATTCGCTCGGAGACATTGCTCGCGTCGGCGAGCAGCCCTTCGCGATTCGCCCACTCGATTGCCTCGATTTGACCCGCTTGGCCCCCGGTTTCCCGCCATGCGTGAAAGACTGAGGGAGTTGCGAACCCCCGCAGCGACTCAGGTAGGGCGAGCGCCCATGCAGCGGCGTTTTCCCCGCCATTTTTGGCGGCGTTTTCGACGACGAAGCGGGCGTCTTTTGGCGAAAGATTGGGCAGCAGCGCATCCACTTGCGCCAGCCCGGCGGCGGCGTCTTTTTTCACCCAAGCTCCCAGCACATCGCTGGCGGCTTCGCGCCACAGTTTCGAGTCGTGGATGCGGGCGAGGTTTGCGAATGCGACGGCGGGCTCTGTCTTCGCCCATTCGCCGAGAACGGCTTTCAGTTCGGCTTCGCGCTTGGGAGCATCGGCGATTTCTCCGAGCTTGGCGATGCAGGCGGCGTGGTCCCCGGCGGCGAGTTTCAGCGCAGTCTCGGCGATGAGTTCGGCACCGCCGCGGGTGAGCGGGAGTTTCAGAAACTCCGCCATCGCGGCACTGGGATTTGCCGTCACCCACATTTCCGTGAGCTGCACGGGCAGGTCGGCTTCGTAGATGTTCGCCTTTGCCCGCTGCCAGCGCGTGCAGACGAATGGGCGCACCCACTTTGCTGCGCCAGTGGGGTCGATTTGCAGCCAGCGGGCGAAGAGCGCACGGCGGAGGGTGTCGCGGAAGTCGCCGGGGATTTGCTCTGCACGCTGGAGCAACAGCGCAAGCTGCTCCGGCCCGATGTGCCCGATGGCGTCGTAGATCTGTGCGGAGCGTTCGAGCGGGTTCACGATTTGCAAAGCGCCAAGTAGTTTCGCCGTAGAGTCATCGTCGCTTGCCACTACGAGCGGTTGCGGTTCGGGAGTTGATGCGGTGGGCGTCGCAGGATAGGCCGAGAGCAGCGCGGCGGAGCGCTTTTTGACTGCGAGCCACGAGCCTGCGGCGAAGGCGACGGTGCCGACGAGCAGGACGATGAGCGTGTGGAAAATGGTGCGCTTCATAGCCCGGAAAGTCGTTCGGTGCGGACTACTTCGTAGATACCGGGGACGGTGCGCAGCCAGTTCTCCGCAGCCGCCTGGTCCCTCCATCGCCACCCATAGAAGAGCGAAACGGCGGAGCGAGTTTTTTGCCAGCGGTCGTCTATTTGCTCTACCCATTCGGCGGCCTTGCCGGGCTGCTTCAGTGTGAGATTTTCCACGAGCGCCCGCGCCGCGTTATCCCGTGCGGAGCCAGCGGGGAAGGCCGTGACCCACTGCTCGGCGGCGTCTATGTCGTCGCTGGCGTATTGTGAAACGACGGTGCGCAGCGCGGCATTTTGCGCAGCTCCGGCGGGCAACGCGGCAGCCCAGTCAGCGGCGGCAAGCACGTCGTCTTTTGCGTAGGCATCGGCGACGAGTTGGAAGATTTTCGGTTCGTCGCCCGTGAGCATCCGCGTGGCCTCGTCCGTGCGCCGCGATCTCGCGAGCTGCTGAATCAATGTCGCTCGCGCTATCGCCGCTGTATCGCCGCTCGGATGCGCATTGAGCCAAGCGCGAACCGCTGTTTCATCGGACATGAGCCACTGTTCAAAGATGAGGCTGCGCGGCTCATTATCACCTTGCACCCAAGGCCCGTTGAGCATCGCCAGCGCAGCGGCGGGGTCCGTCCTCCCGAGCGCGACGGCGACTTCGCGCTCCGCGATCACGCGCTGCTCGCCGGTGAGTTTTGCGCTCCACACCATCGCTCGCTCAGTGTCACGCCCCGCGAGCCTGGCGGCGACATTCTTGATGGTGAGTGCGCCCCAGCTATCCGCTGGCATCTCTGCCAAGATTTGCGCTGCGCCTGCGGGATTTTCGACGATGAGCCCATTGAAAAAACGCTCGCGCTCGGACCGGCTCCACTGTGGATTGCGGGCCAGAGCATCGGCGACTGCATCCGGCCCGCGCTTCGCCAGCGATTTCCCGGCGTGCCAAAGGAGAGCGCCGCGATTCCCGTCCCAATCGGGCTGTGCTGCACGGGCTAGGCCGAACTCGGGTTCCACAGCCGCCCGCGCACATTCCACCGCCGAAATGAGGTAGCGTCGATTGTCCTCCGGCAGCAGCGCGATGAGCGCTTCCGAGAGCTTGTAGTGCTGGCTCGCGAGAGCCACGGCAGCTTGATACGCGAGGCTGTTTCGGCGCGGCCCGTCTTTCTGCGCCATGACAAACTCGTAGAGCGCCTGTGGCTGTTTTTTTGCCAGCACGGCGATGACTTCGGCAGGGATGTAGTCGCCGTCTTTCATCGTCCGGCTCAGCCCTCCGAGCCGCGCCATCGCGCCTCGAGGGTCGAGCGTCAGCCACTTTTCCACCACGGCTGCGAGCACGGCGTCGCGGGTGGTTTGCGGGATGCCGTCGAACCTCTCCACCAGCGCCATCACACCCGCCCAATCCGCCGAAACCACGCCGAGGTCGTCAGTGCCGAGGGACTGCACAGCGAGCCACAAATCGTGTTCCATGCGTAGCGAATCGCCCTTCTTCTGCAACGCAGCGAGGAACCGCTCTGCTGCTTCGCCTTGGCGTGCGTGCTCTGCGGATACGCCGTCCAGCGCCCGGCGTTGCGCGATGGCCAGCGGCCCAGCGACGGGCTTCCACTGCCAGCCAAAGCCAGCGACCAGCCCGACAAGGCCCGCAGAGAGTGTGGAGAAAAGGAGGCGCATCGCCGCGACGTTTAGCGCACCGTGGCGGGGAGGCAACTTTATCCAGTGAAATCTCAGCGCTGAAGTTTGAGCCTCTTGATTTCCAGTCGCGTTTGATGCAATCTCATGCGCGATGAAAGCAACGAAGCAAAAGCCCAAGAGCACAATTCCGGAGCGCCCATCGCGACGGATGACACGCGTGCTAGCCGAGTCACGTGCTGTGAGTGGAGGGAAAGGTCAGTTCGACGGTGTCGCTTTTCTTCGCACTCTGAAGCGGTGATCCTATACGCGGACACATCGTGGTGGATCGCATACAAATGCGAAGATGATGCGGGACATGAAACTGCCGTCCGACTTTTTGACCTATGGCCGGATGCCGTGGTTGTTTGGACTCCGTGGCAGCGACTGGAGGTTTTCAACTCATTCCGGCAACTCGAACGGACCGGCATGATCTCAAGCGGGAAGGCAAGGCAGTTAATTCGGCTACTCGAACAGGAAGTGAAGCTCGGATACTGGCCTCACGTTGAGTTTGATTGGCTCGCTGCGGTGCGCACCGCGTGCGAACTGAGCGCTGAGCTTGGCTTGAGTATCGCGATTCGTTCGATGGATTTGTTTCATGTTGCGGTAGCGATTGAAGTAGGGGCGGACGCGATTCTGACACTCGATGGTGATCAGCAGACGTTCGCGGACGCTGCCGGGCTCCGTGTCGTTTCTCTCCACGCATAAGCACTCGCCAATCGCGGACACCTTCCGATAGAAGGGCGGTCATGCTTTCAGTCGTAATCCCGCTCTTCAATGAGGAAGACAATATCGCGCCGCTTCAGGCGGAACTCGCCACTGCCCTCGCAGGGCGGGAATACGAACTCGTCCTCGTGGACGATTGCTCCACGGACAAGACGCTGGAGCGCATTGTGCGCGGCCCCAACGTCCACGTAATCGCTTTCGCAAAAAACACCGGCCAAAGCGCCGCGATGTATGTGGGCTGCAATGCTGCAAAGGGCGACGTCATCGCCCTGCTCGACGGTGACCGCCAGAACGACCCCGCCGACATCCCTCTCATGCTCGCAAAGCTCGAAGAGGGCTACGATCTCGTCTGCGGCTGGCGCGTGAAACGGCAGGATAATTGGTCCAAAAAAATCAGCAGCCGCATCGCGAACTTCGTCCGCAGCCGGTTCACGCGCGACGGCATCCACGATACCGGCTGCTCGCTAAAAGTCATGCGGACCGTGTGCCGGGAATCGCTGTTCCTTTTCCGCGGGATGCACCGCTTTATCCCCGCTCTGGTGAAAGGGCTCGGCTACAAAATCACTGAGATGCCGACGAATCACCGCCCGCGTGTGGCAGGCGTGAGCAAATACGGATTTGGCAGCCGCGCGGTGAAGGCGACGTGCGACATGTTTGCAGTTCGCTGGTTTCTCTCTCGCCAACTTCAGATTCGCATCCGACAGGAATCGTAATCGCCGGGCGAAATTAAATTGTGGTCCGAAATAAACGCGAAGCGAAAAGTCGCCCGCGAGCCACTTTCTTCAACCATATGCCAATCACGCCAATCGCGAACAGGTGTGATTAAAAGTGGAACAGGGAGCGCGAAACGCACCGGTAGTAGGACAGCCTTCCAGGCTGTCGGAGTGGGACGGGCTTCCAGCCTGTCCGGTGCCCCCGGCTTCTTCATACAGGCCACATCAACAGGTTCCTATACGTCGCACTGGACGGTTTTCTAAGCCCTTCCCTACCCGACAGCCAGGATGCCTGTCCTACTACCGGCACCGTTCCACCTTCGATCACACCCATCGCGAACAGGCGGACGATTCGATTGTTGTCGTTCGCTATTCATCTCCCGTAGGTTCCCGCGATGAACCTCCGTGATCTTACACCAGAGCAAAAAAAATCCGGTCTCGCCGCATGGCTCGGCTGGATGTTCGACGGCCTCGACATGCACATTTACACGCTCGTCGCGACTCTGTTCGTGGCGATCCTCGTGAATGCGTCGATGACTTCCGACGCGTTCAAAACGATGGACATCAACGGTGATGGTCGCATCGTCGCTGCGGAGTGGCCTTCGACAGAGTCGCTCGCCGTGGTGGACCGGAACCATGACGGTGCAATCAGTGTCGAGGAATACGACGTCTTCGCCGCGAAATCCCAGACGGGCAGCGATATTGTGAAAACCCGCGCAAGCTGGATTCAGGCGGCGTTTCTCGTCGGCTGGGCGGTCGGCGGGGCATTTTTCGGGCGCATTGGCGATCTCATGGGCCGCGCTCGGGCGCTCTCATTCACAGTGCTCACGTATGCAGTGTTCACGGGACTTTCGTTCTTTGCCACGGAATGGTGGCACTTGCTCATCTTCCGGTTTCTCGCAGCGCTGGGCATCGGTGGAGAATGGGCCGTCGGGTCCACATTGCTCGCCGAGACATGGCCGAAAGCGTGGCGTCCATGGACCGCTGCGGTGCTCCAGACCGGCGTCAACATCGGCGTTCTCATCGCGTGCGCCGTCGGCGTCATCCTGAGCGGGCAGCATCCAAAGTATATTTTCCTCATCGGCGTCGCTCCAGCGTTGCTGGTGTTTTGGATTCGCAGTCACGTGCCAGAACCCGCCGCGTGGTCGGCAGCGCAGACTGGCGGACCGAAGCCCGGCGTGATCGATCTTTTCCGGGGCCGGACGCTGCGAATTACGCTGCCGAGCATCGGCGTGTGCGCGTTTTCTCTCACGGCGTGGTGGGCTTTCATGTTCTGGCAGGCACAGCACGTGCGAAGTCTGGACGAGGCGAAAGCGATGAACGCGACGGACCGCGACCAGCTCGTGTATATCGGCTTTGCGCTCATCATCGGCATCAGCGTCATCGGTAATTTCGTCGCCGGCTGGCTGGCGAAAATGTGGGGCTACAAAGCGGCGCTGGTCACCATGTTTGCGGGATTCGTGGTCACGATGACCTGCGCATTCGGGGTTCCACACGCGATCGGGCCGCTCGTCTATTTCTGGCTGCCGGCTGTGGGCTTTTGGAGCGGCGTGTTCGGCCTGTTCACCATGATGCTTCCGCCGCTTTTCCCCACGCTTCTTCGGACGACCGGCGCGGGTTTCTGCTACAACATTGGACGCATCGCAGCCGCCGTGGGGACCATCTTCGCAGCATGGATCACCAAGGGTGACAACTACCGGATGACGCTGCTCATCGACGGCTTCCTGTTTGTTCCGGCAATCGTGTTCGCTTTATTACTGCCGCTCAAAGACACGCCGGAAGAGGAGTAAACGACGACAAAGATTGAATGATTTCTGCCGTGGCAGTGTCAGAGTGAAACCATCATGAGCCGTCTTTTCCGCTTCGCCGCACTTGTCGCCATTCTCGTCGTCGTTGGAATGTGGTTCGTCAACCGTGAACGCGGACCGATCTCCCGCACTCCCGTCGCCCCGGAGTCCACCGGCGCAAACGCGGAGCAAAAGCCCGCCGCAGAGCCACAACAGCCAGACACATCGCCCGCCGGTATGATCGCACAACTTTTTGAACGCCTCCGATCCGGCAGCTTCACACCCGCAGACCTCGACGCACTGCGCCGCAATCTGCTCGCCGCCGATCCCGCGCAGGCCATCGCGGCAATCACCGCGTTTCTCGCGACTGGTCAGGATGCTAACACCGGTGAACGGTTCGGGGTCGGAACCGGCGGAGATCTCGCCGGCGCGCCCACGATTCGCGTGCTGCTTCTCGATCTCCTCGGCCGGATTTGCAAAAAGTCCGGCGGCCCCGAAGCCGCAGCAGTCGCCCGCGCGCTCATGGAACGAAAGACCTCTGCGGACGAATGGGCCATCGCGCTACGCAATGTCGGCTGGAGCACGCCTGGCGAGCGCCCTTACATGGCGGGAAAAGTCCGCGAGATGCTCCGCTACGAAAGCTGGCGGCGACAACCCAGCGGAGGATTTCTGGAAACCTTCGACGTGATTGTTTTTCTACGCGACGCGAGCTTTACGCCGGAACTCCGCGAGATGGCCACGAGCGAAGATAAGGCACTCCAGCGCGCCGCCGCCATCGCGATGGATCGGCTCAGCGAGATGAACCCGCTCGACGTAATGAACTGGCTGAACTCCAATCCCGACGAATTCAGCGCGAAGCCCATGCTGCGCGCCGACTACTTTGCAAAAGCGGACTTTTCCCAGCTCCAGCAGCGCCAGGCCGTGGAGACGTATCTTTCCCGCGTCGATGTGAAGGACACTGAAAAAGTGAAGCTTCTCAATGCCATCGCCGCTCCCGGCAGTTTTGCAGCCGAGAGCCTGCTGACTGCGCCGCCGCCTGAGGAAGAGCCCCCGCAAAAAATCGAGAGCCTGCGGAAGGCCGTGTCCGATTGGGTGAAGGAAAATCGTAATCCCGTGCTGCTGCCGTCGATGCTTCAGCTTCAGGCGCGACTCACCGAGTAGCGGCTACCACTGGATGACAGAACTCGCCCATGTCATCCCGCCGCCAAAGACAACGAGCAAAACGTAGTCGCCCACCTTCATCCGGCCCGTTCGGTTCGCCTCATCAAGCGCGATTGCAACTGCTGCGGCACTGGTGTTTCCAAACCGATCGAGATTCACCATGACGCGCTCCAGCGGCACATCGAGTCGCTCGGCAACTGCTGCGATGATGCGCAAATTTGCCTGATGCGGGATGACGCACGCGAGGTCCGCGCCCGTGAGACCGGCGTCGTCGAGCACCTGCCGGGCGCTTTCCACCATGTTGGTCACGGCGTGTTTAAATGTCTCGCGGCCTTCCATTTTGATGCAGTTCAGCGCCTCGCCGGCGTTTTCAGTGGTAATCGGACATGCGCTTCCACCACCCGGGACCGAGAGGAGGTCTGCGAGATTTCCATTGCTGCCCATGCGCGTCGCAATGACGCCGTGACCTTGTGCGCGGTGGCGCAAAATGGCTGCGCCTGCGCCATCCCCAAAGAGCACGCAAGTGTTGCGGTCCTTCCAGTTCACGATGCTTGAAAGCTTGTCCACACCGATGACGAGGATGGTGTTGTAAGTGCGTGTCGTAATGAACTGTTGCGCGATCTCGATCGCGTAAAGGAAACCCGAGCACGCCGCGCTGATGTCGAAACAAGCCGCCTTTACCGCGCCGATCTTGGTCTGCACGAGGCACGCGGTGCTCGGCATAAAATAGTCCGGGGTGATCGTGGCGAGGATAATGAGGTCGATTTCCTCGCCTGAAATTCCCGCGTCCTCCATCGCAGCCATCGCTGCTTTCGAAGCCATGTCGCTCGTCGTTTCGTTGGGCGCGGCAATTCTGCGCTCCCGGATTCCGGTGCGACTGGCGATCCACTCGTCGTCAGTATCGACTATTTTTTCCAGGTCGGCGTTGGTCATGATCCGCTCCGGCAAATAACTGCCCGTGCCGATGATAGAGACGGTGCGCTTAGGAAGATGGGTGCGTGTTCGCGGGCTTGGCTGTGGTGTCATGATGGCGTTTTACCGCGTCGATAATGTGCGGATTAACCGAATGTTGGATGGTCTCGCACGCCATGCGAAGCGCATTTTTCATCGCATACGCACTGGCTCCGCCGTGGGCGATGATGGTGACTCCGTTTACGCCGAGCAGCGGCATGCCGCCGTACTCGTCGGCATTTGTAGCTTTATGGACTCGCTTGAAGGCAGGCTTTGCGAGCGCAGCGCCGATTTTCGTCCTAAAACCGGAGAGCAATTCTCGCTTCATCATCGCAAAGATTGCGTGGGCGAGCGATTCGCACGTCTTCAGCAAAACGTTGCCGACGAACCCATCGCACACGACCACGTCCGGCGGGTTATGGAAAAGGTCGTGTCCCTCGACATTGCCACGAAAGTTGATGCTACTGGCAGCGCTCAAAAGGGAGCGCGTTTCCTTGGTCAGAGCATTGCCCTTTTCTTCCTCGGTGCCATTCGACATGAGTCCGATCTCCGGGTTCTTGCGCCCGAGCACGCACTCGGCGTAGGCAGCACCCATGATGGCATTTTGTACGAGATGCGAGGGCTCCGCGTCGGGATTGGCACCCGCGTCGATGAGCACCCAATGCTTCGTAAGCGAAGGCATGATGCTCGCAATCGCCGGTCGCTCGACGCCGGGCAGCGTGCGCAATTTGATAAGCGACGCCGTGACCGCCGCCCCTGTGTGCCCCGCGCTGACAACAGCCTGCGCCTTTCCGTCTTTCACTAAATCGACCGCACGCGAAACGGAACTGTCTTTCTTTTTCCGCACCGCATCGAGTCCGCTGTCGGACATCTCGACAATCTGGGTGGTGTGAACGATTTCGATCCGCCCATCCGTGCAGCCGTGCTTTTTAAGCTCGGCCTCGATACGCGGCGTTTCGCCCGTGAGATAGAGCTTCGAGATATGCGGATACTCACCGAGCGCGAGAACGGCTCCGTGGATGATATTCTCAGGCGCGTAATCGCCCCCCATTGCATCGAGCGCAATTTTCATCGTGAAAAAAAGCGTCCTGTGGGTAGCCGCAGGCCAATCTGTATCAAAGCAAAAATTCCGGTTGAATGATGACAGTTCTTACAACTTCGGGCCTTTTCCGCCACAAGACGATTCAGCCGCCATGCTGTGAAGCAGGGCGGCTGAGGGTCGTTTGGAAAAAGCTGCGAGGCGGAACCTTACGCGCCAACCGTCATCACCTGGCGTCCGGCATAATAGCCGCACGCTGGGCAAGCACGATGGCTGCGAATTGTGCTGCTGCACTGACCGCACTTGTTCAGTGACGGCGCGTGCCAGCGGAGTGATGCTTTGTGCGTGCGAAGACGCATCTTGGATTTCTTACGCTTTGGGACTCCCATTTTATTTCAGTATTAAAGTTTCAAGTTATCGAGGTCCTTCCAGACATCCCTTATATCGTCGAGTGTTTCGACGGCACTTTGGTCGGCGGCAAAACTAGCTTTACAGTCAGTTTCACCATCCCAATCGCAATGCGGATGAGCCGGAAGGTCGAGCAAGATGTCTTCCCGGATAAACTCTGTCAAGTCCACCAATTCGCGACCTTCGAGCTCCACATGGCAGGCAAAATCGTTCACCCGGATCGGCAAGACGAAGCGCGTCAGGCAGCGCACGCATTCGCAATCGAGATCCACTCCGATTGGCCCATGAGCCCACAGTCCATCCTCGCTGACACCCACTTCCAGTGAGTAGGTAATCTGCGAAACCGGCACGATCCGCGGATCGTGCAGTTCCAAAATTGAGTTTGGTTCCTCGCCCTTGTAGCTCTTCCCCTCGGGCGGAATTTGCAAAACATGCACCTTCATATTTTTCATCGTATCTACTCCCCCCGAAGATTTCCAGCGTTCAAATTCAAGTCCGTGGCGCGCGATGTAATCAAAAACGGAGCAGCAGAGCGCAGATGAACTGCCGGGCTGGAAGCCAAACATGTTCGGCTCAGCGGTTGCTGTGAGCCCTGCTTTGTAAGTTGCGAGACTGATCTGTGAGTGCTTGTGCGCGGGACGCGGGGGGCTTTGCGGTTGGCTGCAATTTATGCTCGAGGGGCGTTCTTTTTGGGCAGGCTTCGCCCCGGCACTGCTTTGAGACGAAGGCGGTGCCTAGTGGTCTCCCCGCCGTGAAATGATGGTCACCAGTGCTATTGCGGCTGTGATTGGTGATTGGTGAATAGTGATTTGTCGCAAGCGAAAGCTCAC
>JAYSTZ010000281.1:0-3931 GCA_043719365.1 Verrucomicrobiaceae bacterium
TGCTTTTCCGCCGGCGTGTTGCTCTGCCACTGGGCGGCGTTGTCCTTCGCGATCTGCTTCATTGAACGTCCACTGATCGCCGACGTATCGTCCGCCTTCGCGGAAAGGGTCATCGCCTTGCCTGCTTTGATCAGCAGCCATTTGTTGCTGCCCTCCTCACGGCGGTCCTTCACCAGGATCCACTCACCCTTCAGTTTCTTCCCCCGCATAATGACGTGCATTTTGCCTTGGTCAAAAGCGGCGGCGGGATCGCCTGTCAGGTCTTCATATTCGCCCTGATCCCAAACCATCACCGTGCCGGCGCCATAGTTTCCGGCCGGGATGGTGCCCTCAAAATCGGCGTAATCGAGCGGGTGATCTTCGACATGCATGGCCAGGCGCGCTTCCCGCAGTTTCCTCGGCGGGCCTTTGGGCACGGCCCAGGACCGGAGCACCCCCTGCATCTCCAAACGCCAATCGTAGTGCAAGTGACTCGACTCGTGCTTCTGAATGACAAAGAGGTGAACGCCTTTGCCCTTGGCGGAATTCTTGACGGGTTGCGCTGCCGGCTCCGGTGTTTTGGTGTAGTCACGCTTTGCGGCATACTCACGCAAACTTTTGTCGTGATCCTGGCCAGACTTTGGGCGACTGTGCGTTTTGGTTGAGGATGGCATGACCCTCCGTCGCTAGAGACCGCGGTCAAAAACTGGCGGAGCTTCCTCGTTGGTTAAGGTCAGCGCCGGAGCAGAAAGCCCGCGATGAAACCAACGGCGACGGCGGTGAAGAGCGATTCGCGGGGCTTCTGACGCACGTATTCTTCGGCGTCTTCGTGCAGCGTCCGCGCTTTCTGTCTCGCATGATCATAAGCTTCGCCGGCCTGACCTTTGAATTCATGAGCCCGGGCGGAAGCCGCCTGCTTCAAGTCTCCTGCCGCGTCGTTAGCCTTGTCCTTGAAGTCGCCAACCGCCTGGGTGGCTGCGGCCTTCGCGGACTCGATTGTTCCCCGGATTGTGCCCTGCGATGCCTCCACTTCCTCCTGGAGTTTGTGGAGAAGCGTATTAAGCCGGGCTTCACCCATGCCGAGCTTCAATTGCAGGCGTCCGAGCAGCTCTTCGCCTTTGCCTTCGGCGAAGCTCACGTCGTCGTCGGTAAGTTGCCCGAACTGTTGCCGGAGTTTGCCTTTGATTTGGTTCCAGGAGCCATCGAATGCGAATGTAGTCATGCTCTGTTTTCGGTCGCTGTGCCACGCGCGGACGTGCCCAATTTTTCCACCGTAGTTTTCGTCACCAGAGTTCACGGAGATATCGGCGAACTCAACACACGCGCAATCCGCCGACGCGCGAATCATTAAGCGATATGAAACCCACAATTTTGCAAAACCCGCAGGCCACGCGATCTGGTTCGTGGCTGAAAAAAGCCGATGACTACGCTCGCCACGTCCCGACGAAAGCCGTCCTGTCCGCCGCCGCGGCTGGCTTTGTCCTGAACCTCCTCCCCATCGGCGCGATCGTTGGCGGAATGGCCGCGGTGGCCTTTGCGCTGGTCCGCCCGCTGCTGCTTTTTCTTGGCCTGCTCAAAGCGGCCGAATTTTTCCGGGTCAAATCCAACAGCCCAAACTGACTTATGAACGAACTTGAAAAGCAAACTGCCTCCAGCTACTCCGACGTGAACAGCATGGTTCGCGAAAATCCCACCTGCTCGATCCTCCTTGCCGTCGGTGCCGGCCTCGCCGTTGCCCTTATCGTCCGCGCCCTGCAACCCCGCCCTAGGGAATACCGCGCCGCACTTCTTCTTGAAGATCTGCGGGAGCGTCTGGGTGACCTCGCCGGTCCCGCGCATTGCCGCGCAGATGCACTTGCCAAGAATGGAGCCGCTCTCGCCCAGAATGGTATCGATCAAATCTCGAATCTCCACCTTGATCGCACGCTGAATAACATAACCGGCAGACTGCGGAAACTCTTCCGCTAACCGTACCCCTCCACGTTCTTACCTTCTCAGTAGCAGTCGGACAAATCGGATCGGATCCAGCCCACATAGCGCCACAGGACCGATCCCCTCCGATGTTCGCTTTCTTCTCCAGCCGCCTCGGCTGCATCGGCTCTATCATCGTTTCCATCTTGGGATCGCTCTTACTCATTCTCCTGCTGCGCGGGTGCAGTTGGGCATTTTAGACCGCGACCGTTTCTTGAAATGTCCATGTCTTCCTCCCCGGTCTCGGAAATCCTCGATGTCGTGATCGTCGGTGGAGGGTCGGCCGGACTGAGCGCGGCGCTCATACTCGGACGCTGCCTGCGCAAGGTGCTCGTCCTCGACGCCGGCAGTCCGCGCAACGCGCCGGCGCGCACTTTCAATGGCTACCTTTCTCGCGACGGGTCGACGCCATCGGAGTTCCTCCAAATCGGTCGCGACCAGCTCCGGCGCTATGAAACCGTGGTGCTGCGCCGAGGGAAAGTGGTTAGCGCGGAGCGCGGCGACGCGGGGTTCACGGTCACCCTCGAAAGCGGCGAGCGTCTCACTTCGCAGATGTTGCTCCTCGCGACCGGGCTCGTGGATGAACTGCCGCAGATCGAGGGCTTCAAACAATTTTACGGTAAGACGGCGCACAGTTGCCCCTACTGCGACGCATGGGAGCATCGCGGCGAACCGGTGGCCGTCGCCGGCGGCACGCAGGACGCAGCCGACCTTGCCATCGAAATGCTGCTCTGGAGCAAGGACGTCGTCCTTTGCGCCAATGGCCCAATCGAGTGCGACGCGAAAGCGCGGCGGCAAATGGAGCGTGGCGGAATTCGCGTGATCGCGATGCCCATCGCGCGGCTCGAAGGCACAGGCGATGCGCTCGAAGGCGTGCGTTTCACCGATGGCAGTTTTCTGCCGCGCACGGTGCTCTTCTTTTCGCCCGGACAGCATCAGCGCTCACCGCTTGCCGAGCAGCTTGGATGCGCATTCTGTAAGGAAGATGGCTGCATCCAATGCGACGAGAAAGCGGCGACATGTGTGCCCGGACTTTATGCCGCCGGCAACGCGAGCCGTGGCGTGCAACTGGTGATCGCAGCCGCCGCGGAAGGCACCCTCGCCGCCGTCGCCATGAACAACGCGCTGATCGAAACCGATGCCGAGGGTGGCGATGTGTCCGCAGACTGAGCCGGGCAAACTGGCCTGCCCTTTTAGCCACGCTCGGGCTTCGGCTCTACTTCTCCGTGCTCCTGCTCGTCGATCGCTTCGTGTCGTTCCACAGTGTCTGGCTCAAGGAGCGGCCGCAGCCAGATGCGTTCGATGATCGGGTAGGACGCGACAATCGGCAAGATCACCAGTGCGCCGGTGACCCCGGCGAGCAGTGCCCCAGCGAGGCAAGACACGAGGACTGTAAGCGTCGAGAGCCGCAGGTGGTGGCCATAGATTTTTGGAACAATGAAATAGTTCTCGATGAGGTGATCGCCGAGATACAGCGCGACGACGAGAAACGCCGTCCCCGGTGCGACGGTCAGAGCCACCGCAGCCGCTGGCAGGACTGCCAGAAAAAAACCGATGATCGGAAGCACATCGAAGATGCCCGCTAGGACGGCAAGCAGTAGCGCGTTCGGCACATGGAGCAGCGTCAGCATTCCAAAAACATAGACTGCGCAGATCAGCGAGGTAACGAACTGTCCGGCCATGTAGCTCGAAACCACATCCACGATTTCAGGTGCCGCGACTGCTACTTTTCTCCGATGCACCACCGGCAAAAACGCCAGGAGCCACTGGAAAACCCTCGCACCATCGGCGACAAAATAGATCGCGACGACCAGGACCACCAAAAACCTCGCCAGCGCCTCAAGCACGGCGCCTCCCCATGCGAGGAATGACTTCATGAGAGGCTCGGGATCAGAAAAGGACGGGGCCTCCATGAGACGCGCCGCAGCGCTGCGGATGGCCCCGTCCCCAGGAAGCTTCGCGAGAAAGTTGTCTTTGAAGG
>JAYSTZ010000282.1:0-3928 GCA_043719365.1 Verrucomicrobiaceae bacterium
AACGTCGCGAGCCACACGCAATATCGGAAGTTTAACCTCGGCGAGCTGCTGAAAGCCGAGCCGTCTGCACAGAAGACGACTGCTGCGAAGTAGGGTTACTTTGGCAACGCGGCTGCTTTTTTCTTCGCCTCGTCGATCATCGCGGTGAGCGATGCGGCATCCTTGTAGCCGCTGAAGCTGGCGAGCGCCTTGCCTTTGCTGTCCGTGATGACGACGAACGGAAGCGTGTTGCCGAATTTTTCCTTTTTGAACTTCTTGTCGAACTCCGCCTGGGCGCGAGCGTCGTCCACATTGATGTCAGCGGTGACGAAGGTATCGGTGGTGACCGGGACAGTGCCCTCGTTCACGAGTTTGCGGACGGCCTGACAATTCCCGCAGGCCTCGCGGCCCATGAGGATGAAGCCGAGCTTCTTTTCTTTGCCGGCTTGCGAGACGGCTTTGCTGACGTCGTTGCCCCATTTCGGGACTTCGGCAAATGCGGATGAACTGAGGATGAGTGCGGCGGCGAAGAACGAGAGTGTTTTCATACGGCGGGCAGCGTTAGTTTTGAGCGGGAGGGATGTCAAGCGGGCGAAAACTGTGAACTTGGCGAATCGAACAGGTCGAGTAGGCTGGCGGCGTGCAAGTCACTTCTGTCACCGAACTTCTTCAAGCGCTGGTCCAAATCCCGAGTGTGAACCCGACGGGCGATCCCGGCACGCCGCACACCGGCGAGCAGGCGATTGCGGAGTGGCTCGCAGTTTGGCTCCGGCAGGAGTTTCCGGCGGCGCGGGTGGAATTGCGAGAGGTGTTGCCCGGCAGGCCCAATGTGGTCGTTCGCTTTTCCGACAGCAGTGGAAAGAAACCGCGCCTGCTGTTTGCGCCGCACACCGATACGGTCAGCGTTGGCGGGATGACGATCGATCCGTTCGGCGCGGAATTGCGCGATGGGAAAGTGTGGGGACGCGGGACAAGCGATACGAAGGGCTCGATGGCATCGATGCTGTGGGCGCTTCGTTCTGCGAAGGATTTGCTGCCGGAGTTGGGACATGAGATTTGGTTCGCCGGGCTGTGCAGCGAAGAGGCAGGCCAACACGGTGCGTCAGCGCTGGCCGGGGAGGAGCAGTTTGATTTCGTCATCGCGGGTGAGCCGACCGGACTCGATGCGGTCGTAGCGCACAAAGGCGCGCTGTGGCTCGATTTAACGACGCGCGGTCGCGCCGTCCACGCTGCTGAGCCGCACCGGGGAGATAACGCGATTTATAAAATGGCGGACATCCTCCGCTGCGTCCGCGACGACATCGCGCCGATGCTCCGGAGCGGCGAGCACCCGCTTCTCGGCTACACGACGATCAGCGCGGGCACGATTTCGGGCGGGAGCAAAGTGAACATCGTCCCCGACATCTGCCGGGCGGAAATCGACATCCGCTATTTGCCGGGGGAAAACCCGCTTGAGGCGGTGAGCGCGCGACTTCGCGAGGTGTGCGCCGATGTGGAAATCAGCCACGTCATTTCCAAACCGATGCTCACCGACGAAGGGCACCCCGTCATCGCGAAGTTGCGGCAGTGCGGCTCGCGGTGTATCGGCGCGCCGTGGTTTTCCGACGCAGGTGTCTTCGCCCAGCACGGCATGGCTGCAATCGCGCTCGGGCCGGGCTCGATTGCGCAGGCGCATACGAAGGACGAGTTTATCGCCGTTGCGGACTTGGAAGGCGGAGTGGAATTCTTCGAGCGGTTCCTGCGCAGCCTTTAGCCGCTACTCGCGGTCGATGCTGTATTTACCGGGGCCGATAAATATCATGCAGAAAAAGAGGATGCCCATCTGCATGGGATAAGCGGACGCCTCGAATCCGGCTGAAAACGCCTTTGCGGTGCCAAACTTGTAGGTCGCGGCCACGGCCATAACAATCGTGAGGAAGAGGCATGCAGGGCGAAACAGGAGACCGGCGATGAAGAGGACGATTCCCCCTGTCTCAGTAAGCATGGCCATAAATCCCCAGAATTTCGGCGGGGGCCACGTGATTCCCCAAAGCTGCATTTGCTCGCCGTTGAATTGCCACGTTTTGAGAACGTTGCCGATAAAGAGCATCGGCACCCCGTGAACCCACAGGAATACAGCGCCCAGCCAGATACGGAGCATCAAGAGTCCGACGTCGCGATTTTTTGAAAGGATGGCCCACATGCAGACGGGGTTTTGGCAAGGAAACGGAACGGGGGCGAGACGAAAAGACTGCCGAGGCGCTATTTTCTGTGTCTTGGAAGGTTGTGATAAAAGCTTCATCCTTCCGACTTCCGTTGCGCTGAGCAGGGGGTTCAGGTGGACCGAAAAGGAGCCCGCAGTGGTGCGTGCTCCAGAAATCGCAGATTCAAGCGGGACTTTGACGCTTTAGATGCGGGTGCAACGCACTGGAACCGAGCGTGAAACGAGCATGGAAATCGGGATGAAAACTGTGCTGCGAGCGAGCCAAGCGCTGGTCGGAGTGACGGGATTCGCATTTCTGGATTCTTTGTTGTGAGAGCTGGCGAATCGAAATGAGAACCGAGTCTGTAGATGAGAAATTTCACCCGATTTTCGCGAATGTGAGACACTTGAGCCGCGTCGCCTACAGGGAGAATCCTCTAAAACGCCCCGAAAATTATGGAAATTATACTCAGCGGAGTGTGTTGGCACGGACAGAGCTATAGAAATTATAACAATTACGAACAAAATATGAAATCGTTCATCATCGCTCTAGTCAGTCTCATCGGAACCCAAATCGCGGCAGTCGCGGGGGTTGACCTCGGAAATGTTTCCGGTGGTACTCCGTATGACCGCTACATGAATCCGGTGAAAAGCACTCTTGCTACCCTCGGTCAAGAACACCCGAACATGGATAAGGTGAGCGCATTGATGAAGGAAGGCCGCAGCTTCCGCTACCAGATGGACGACCCGTATGTCGCCGCACTTCCCCAGGAGACCGCTCGCACCCGCACCGGTGACTGCAAGGACAAAGCCCTCTGGCTCTGCGACCAACTCAACGATTCTTCCGTCCGTTTCGTCATCGGCAAGACCAGCCGCAACGCCAAAATGAGCCACGCATGGGTGCTCTGGAAAAACGAAGGCCGCTACTGGATCCTCGACTGCACACTGAACCGCGCGCCAATCGCCGCCGACACGCTCCCAGCCGACCGCTACGTCCCACTCTACAGCTTCGCGAAAGGCACCGCATTCCGTCACAGCGGGTCGTCGGTCAATGTCGCCACTGTCGCCACCAAGAAAATGGACTCGGTCGCTTCGTCGAGCAAGTCCCACTAATCCCGGAAACACAAATTTGGCTGGGCTCTGAGCCCCCGAGCCTTCCAAGGCCCGGGGGTTTCAGGTTCGGAAACACTCTTTACAAAATTTATGCGCAAAAATACCCAACTTCTCATTGCTTACACGATGCTTTTCGCCTCCGCGACCGGAGCCATCTGTTACGACGCCCATGTTCGTGCGAATCAAACCGTCCCGCTTTCCGAAGCCGAAATGAAAGCAGCAGAACGCCGGGAAAACGGAAACATCGTATCGCGAGTAGTGGTGACTTCGCAAGAAGTCGCATCTTCCGAAATCCCCGCTCAATCCCAAGAGCCCGCACATGCAAAACGCGCCACGTCGCAGCTCCCGCGCGGCGTTTTTGTCGTGAAAGACACGACCAGCGCCAAAGCGACAGACGGAACGACGCACGATCTGACCGCCGGCACACAGGTGACCCTCCTTCGTCGCGAGGGGGAAAAAATGAAAGTCACATGTGACGGGTTCGACTACCTCGTGGAGGAAAGCCAAGTCACGCGCAACATGGAAGCAGTGGGGAAGCTTCTCGCCCAGAGGAAGAGCTAGTGCCTCGCCCGTCGTGCTGTGATGGTTGTTGTGATTGGTGAGAAGTGAGTGGTGATTTGTCGCAAGGCGTGGGTCGTGAGCTTTCGCTTGCGA
>JAYSTZ010000283.1:0-1706 GCA_043719365.1 Verrucomicrobiaceae bacterium
GGCGCGCTGAAAGGTGACTTCACTCACACGGACGGAACGAAGACCAAATTCACCGGCGTCATCTTCCAAAAAGGCGCGACGAAAGGCGGCTATGGCTACTTCCTCAGCAACGTGCCGAAAAATGGTGCGCCCGGCGAAAGCGGCGGCGTGACCATCCTCGCGCAGTAACGAGCAGCAATTACTAAAAGACCCGCCGGCCCGCTTCACTGCGGACCGGCGGGTTCTTTTTTCCCGGAGGCTTCGACGGAAAATGTCACCCGATTAGGATTTGGCAGTTACGCAATTCGCGCATTTGCCTTCAATTCACCACAGCGGAAGCGAACGCCCGCTATTCGAATTACGATCGTCACCGTTGGCATCGTCCCATCACGTCATTGGCGCATGTCTCTGACATGGATGCAGCGGGTATATTACAATCTCCACCTTCCCGCGGAGAGCCCCAGTTGAGTAACAAGGACGCGCTTCAAAAACGTCCATGACTCAACGATCAAAACAATCAAAAACCGGGGCGCTATCGCCGTTAAACGCAGGTTCCGCAGTGCTTCGAACGCTGCGGGCTATGGCCGTCGGCATTCTCGCGACCACTTCCATCAGCGCATTTGCAGCGCAGTTTACACCCGGAAATCTGACACTGCTTCGAGCGGACTCGGCCACCCTCAACAATACAACCGCAACACTTGTCGAAATCAGCACCACGACCGTAGGACAGACCGCAGCCGGTGTGCAGGCGATCGCAATCGACGGCGCGAATTTGCCAAACGCGATTCGCATCAGCGGTTCGGCATCCAGCACGGGTTACCTCTCGCGTAGCCAGGACGGCACACTGCTTTCATTCGTCGGTCACAATGGAACTGCGACCACTCCCACGAATGCGAATACGATCACGCCGCGCGCTGTTGGGACGTTTAACGCAAACGGCGTTTTCGCGTTGGGCGCGACTTATACGGGAGCCAGCGGAAACCAGGTCCGCGGAGCGACGAGCTTGAACAACACCACTTGGTTCGTGGCGGAACAAGGCGGCATCTACACGAACGGCGCGACGTCCGCGAGTCCGAGTGGAAACCTCCGCAACGCGAAGGCATTTGGCGGCGCGGTGTATGTCGGCCAGGCATCCGGCACGGTTACAAACATTCAGGTTTCGACTGTTTCGGCAGCGACGGGCGGGACTATCGCGGGTCTTCCGGGATTGGCGAACAATGCGAGTCTCGCGGATTTTCACCTCCTTTCATCCGGTGACAACGGAAGCGCTTTTGACGTGTTGTATGTTCTGTCCTCCACGAGCGCCACGGCTGGTTCGATTGCGAAGTATTCGCTCGTGAGTGGTTCGTGGGTGGCCAATGGGTCTTACACGACCGCGTTTGGCGGCTTCGGTCTCACCGCGGCGGACAATGGAAACGGCGCGCTTCTCTACGTAAGCACCGGCACCGGTGGGACTGCTGCGAACAGCGTTCTAAAAGTGGCCGACACGGCTGGCTTTAATACAGCAATCGCGATCACCACCGCGAACAACGTCACTCTTTACACTGCACCGGCTGGCACGGTGGTGAAGGGCGTGGCGTTTGCGCCGGTCTCACTGCCGGAGCTCGCGGTGAGTGTTTCGGCTCCGGCCACGGCGATGGTGGGAGCAAATTTCAACTACACGATCTCCGCGGCGAACAGCGGCCTTGCGAGTGCGAGCGGAGTGGCTGTGAACTTCACGATTCCTG
>JAYSTZ010000284.1:0-1705 GCA_043719365.1 Verrucomicrobiaceae bacterium
GGAACTCCGACAATTACAACGACGGCGGATGCCGCGATTTCGTCCGTGCTCGCGGGGACGGTCGGTTTTTCGAAGCTCGGTTCGGGGCAACTTACGCTCACCGGCGCGAATACTTTTACCGGGTTGACGCTTGTGGACAACGGGACGCTGGTGCTCGGGAATGCGTCGGGCGTTTCCATCAACGGGCCGGTGCAGATGGGCAACGGCGGTGCGGGGAATCAGCCGAACTTGCGAGCGATTGCGAACGAGCAGTTTGGAGCGGGTGTGGTGATGACGTTTGTGAATCCGGCGGGCTCGTTCCCTCGGTTCGATTTGCAGGGGACGACGCAGACGCTTGCGGGAATCGTGGACGGCACGGGGGCCGGCGTGCTTCAAAACGAGAAGCTGGGCGGCGGCGGTACGGCGGCGGAGGGCACGCTGCGTCTGAACGGCTCGGGCACGTATTCGTATAACGGTTACCTTCGCGATGAGGACGATGGCGGACACGTTTTCAAACTGAACGTAGTCAAAGACGGCGCGGGCACGCAGACGCTGAGCGGCGGGAACATCTCGTATCAAGGCACGACGACGGTGGACGGCGGCACGCTGGAATCACTGAATAACACAGCGTTCGCGAGCGCGGTGACGGTGAACTCTGGGGGCACTTTCCGCATTTCCAACAGCAATGGAAGCGCGGCCTACTCGCCGCTCGGGGGCACTGCGCCCATCGTCGTAAATGCGGGCGGCGTGCTGGAGTTGAACAACGCGACTACCGGCTATGGCAACCGCAAGACGCTGTCCGCATCCGTGTCTGGCGGCGGGACGCTTAACATTGTGGGCACCGGCTATCTCGCGCTCCCGAGCATTAATAATATCACGCTGAGCGGGCAGATAAATGTCATGAGCGGCGGACTTGGCAACGATAGCGGCAACTCCGCAAATGCCTTTGGCGCGAACACGGCTTCGCTCAATATCAGCAGCGGCGCTTTCTTTGATCTGCGCGGCGGCGCGTCGCAGGTGAACGCGTTGTCGGGCGGCGGAATGTTCATGAACTCCTGGACCGCCGTCACTGCGACGGTCGGCGTTGCGAATGGCTCGGGGACTTTTACCGGGACGATGAAGGACGGCGGCAACGTGGAGACGGGCACGGGCGGCGGCGGCGGTTCCGTGCTCTCGCTGACGAAGGTCGGCACCGGCACGCAGACGCTGGGCGCGACAAACGCGGGCGGCAGCGACATCACTTACACCGGCACGACGACCGTGAGCGGCGGCACCCTCGCGCTGGTGGATGCGAGGCTCGTCGGCGGTCCCAAGGACGTGGCGAGCGGGGCGACGTTGGAGATCAATTCTACGATCCCATTTGTGACGCGCTGGAATAACTCGGGCACGATTTCCGGCAGCGGCGTGATCAATAAGACGGGCAGCGGCGTCTTCGGCACGACGGGCGCGGTGAACTTCTCCGGCACGATCAACATCCTCGGCGGACGGCTACACAACGACAACGTGACGGGCAATTGGGCGGGCTCAACGGCGGACGTGAACATCAGCGCGCCGGGCGTGCTCGATTTGCGTGCGAACGATATTTACGTGGATGAGCTGAACGGGCTCGGGGAGATTTGGAATTCGCACCCAGCGGGCGGCGGCGACACGCTGTTTGTCGGTGTGGCCAATGGCAGCAGCAGCTACGGCGGAATCATCCGTGGCGATGGCTCGCAGACTTTCGACA
>JAYSTZ010000285.1:0-1705 GCA_043719365.1 Verrucomicrobiaceae bacterium
CGACAAGACACGGAGCGTCGTATCGTTCCTCGACAACCAGCTCACGCGCTGATTTTGCGGACACAATCGGCGGCGCATGTGGGAAAAGCATTGCGCCCCTGCGGGCAATCATTCATCTAAACCGGACTCCACTCCCTATGAAATTTAGCGTCAGCAAAGAGAAGCTCCTCGCAGGTCTGCAGACTGTCCAAAACGTCGTCAGCACGCGCACCACGCTTCCCATCCTTTCCAACGTCCTGCTCCGCGCCGAGGACGGCAAACTGCATCTCACCACCACCGATCTCGATGTCGGCGTGAGCGGCGGGATTGATGCGCAAATCGACAAACCCGGCGCGACCACACTGCCCGCGCGACGGCTCGCCAACATCGTTCGAGAGCTGCCCGCCGCCGAAGTGCAGATCGACATCGACTCGAAAAACGTGGCATCCATCCGTTGCGGCCAGAGTTTTTTCAAAATCCTCGGACTTCCCGAGGAAGAGTTTCCACCGCTGCCGAAATTCGAGGACGCGAAGACCTTCACGCTCAACCAGCAGGCGCTGCGCGACGCATTGAAAAAAACCAACTACGCCATCTCGACCGACGAGACGCGCTACGTGCTCAATGGCATCCTTTTTTCCTTCAAGGAAAACAAACTCACGATGGTCGCGACGGACGGGCGCCGCCTCGCGCTTGTGGATCTCGAGGTCGAGTTTCCGCGCAGCCAGGAGGTCGAAATCATCGTCCCGACGAAATGCGTGACGGAACTCGGGCGGCTCCTCGGCGACGAGGGGGACGTGAAAATGAGCGTCGGCGAAAACCAGGTCGCGTTTGAAATCGGCGGCACGCTGCTCGTCTCGAAACTCATCGAAGGCAACTACCCGAACTACCGCCAGGTCATCCCCGGCGAAGCGAAAGAGCGCATCACGTTGGAGCGCGAAATGTTCCTGAACGCGGTGCATCGCGTGTCGCTGCTTTCGAGTGAGAAATCGAATTCGGTGAAGCTCGTCTTTTCCAAAAACAACATCGAGATCGCCGCGAACACGCCCGATGTCGGCGAGGCCCGCGAATCGCTAGCCGTGGCTTACAAGGGCCGCGAATTCTCCATCGCCTTCAATCCTGAATTCCTCCAAGCCCCACTCCGCGCGCTTTCGAATGACGAGGTTTTCCTCGACCTCATCGACGAGATGAGTCCCGGCGTGATCAAGATTCAGAGCCCGTTTCTTTACGTGCTGATGCCGATGCGCATCAGCTAGCGCGTTTTCGGTTTGCGCTTTTTTCTTTGCGGCCTATCGTGCCGCTCCCGTCGCCGAAAGGCTGGCGGCTGAAGGTTTTCAAAGCTCACGTGGCGAAATGGCAGACGCGTACGACTCAGAATCGTATGGGGCAACCCGTGGAGGTTCAAGTCCTCTCGTGAGCACTCCTTTTTCCCCCTCGCGGCGGGGACGAAAACCGCGGGGCGCGAGCGGTTCTACGCGACGCTCGCGAGCGGTTCGGCAGTCGCCACCGCTTGGAAAATGGCGCGGCGCAGGTCGGCTTGACTGACCGGTTTGCCGAGCACGAGATCGACGCCCGGCGGGTTGCCGCCGAGAGCCATCATCTCGTCACCAAAGCCGGTGAGGAGGATGACGGGCGTGGTGGGAGAGATTGCCTTGATGGCTCCGCCGAGCTGGACGCCGTTCATCATCGGCATGGATTGATCGGTGATGACGAGGTCGAACGCGCCCGT
>JAYSTZ010000286.1:0-1704 GCA_043719365.1 Verrucomicrobiaceae bacterium
CGAACGAACTCCATGCTCGGCACCACCGTGCTCCTGCCGCCGATGGAGGGTAAGTCATTCGACGACGCGGCGGTGATCGAGTTCATGAAGAAAGACCTCACGGCGTCGGGATACCAGATTTTAGGTTACTCGAAGACGACTGCGGGAACGATGCCGTGCCTGCAGTTTCCCGTGAGCAATAAGGACGCGAAGGGAGTGGTGCGCGTATTCGCCGCAAACGGGCGCTTGTTCACGATGGCGCTCCTGCGGGGTGATGGAAAGAACGCGCTGGAGGATACCGATTTGATGCGTGCAGGTGCCTCGTTTCGGGTCACGGGAACGCCCGCATTCGCTGCTGTCTCCGCTGCGGGCACGCCTTCCGGGATGACGCCGGTTCCCGCGCCAAACACCGGCGCAACTCCGGCCAGTGGGACGGGCGCGAAGTCCGAGAATGCGACGGCCTCAGCGGAGGGAACGGGCGAGCTGAACTACACGCGAATCGCCATCGCAGGCGGCGTGCTCCTTTTTCTGATCCTCATGGTTTGGGGAATAATTGGCTCTGGGCGGAAATAGTCAGCAAGCGCGGCTCCGCCCCGTCTTCTCACTTTTTGCTTCGCACAGCCCTGCCGCTCGTCTTTCCTGCGCCCGCAGATGACAGATGCCCAAGTAACTTTTCTCCGCCGCTTTTCCAGCACCGCCGTCCTGTGGACCGTGGCGCTATGGACCATCCTCGGCGGATGGGAGCCCGGCTTCGTCTTGCTCATCGCTGGGCTAGGGCTTGTCGGCTTGTGGGAATACTACAACATGCTCGACGCGGGGAATCGCCCGAACTTCAAAGGCTTCGGCATGTTCTGTGGAGTGCTCTTGATGGCGGGGCTTTTCTACTGGCTCGGATGGCGGCGGGCCTCGCCGGATGGGCTCTACGATTTCGAAGTCGGCACGCTCCTGCTCTTCATGCTCGTGATGTTTGCGAGGCAAATGTTCCCGAAGATGAAAGGCCACGTGCCGCTCGAAACGATCAGCTTCACCCTCTTCGGGCTCTTCTATGTCCCGTGGCCATTCAGCTTCGTTGCGAAAATCGTCTATCTCCTCCCGCGCGATGGAATGGGCCACGTTACCGGGCACTGGTATGTTCTCTTCTGCGTGCTCGTCACGAAGTTCAGCGACATGGGCGCATACCTCACCGGCTCGCTCATCGGCAAGACGCCGCTCGTCCCGCACATCAGCCCGAAGAAAACATGGGAAGGCTTCTTCGGCGCACTCGCATTCAGCATCGGCGGCGCGTGCGGGCTCGTCGCGCTCATGCCGGTGAAATTGGCGCTCCTAAACCAAACGCACGCCGTCGTGCTCGGCCTCGTGCTCGGCTTTGCCGCAGTCATCGGCGACCTTGCGGAATCGCTCATCAAGCGCAGTTGCAACGTGAAAGACAGCGGACGCTTCCTCCCCGGCATCGGCGGCGCGCTCGACCTCATCGACAGCATCCTCTTTACCGCCCCGATGATGTTCTTCTACCTCCGTTTTGTGATGCGATGAGAAAGCGCCGCGTCGTCATCCTTGGCTCCACAGGCAGCATCGGCGAGAGCGCGCTGAAGGTCGCCCGCGACATCCCCGAACGCATGGAAGTCGTCGGCCTCGCGGCGGGGAAAAACGCGGCGCGGCTCGCGGAGCAGGTGCGCGAGTTTCGCCCGAGGCTGGCGTCGCTTGCGGAGCCTTCCGCGGTGGAAG
>JAYSTZ010000287.1:0-1704 GCA_043719365.1 Verrucomicrobiaceae bacterium
CAAGGCAGCAGGGCCGTAAGTGGGCATTTTGCCTGCGAATGGCCAGGCTTCAGCGTGCGAAGCCCTGCTTCATTCGGGGATCAGTGTGTTGAGCACATCTATCAGGCGTTTTCTGGCAGCTTGGTTTTGGCGGAACCAATCGGTGGACCAAATGCGGTGGATTTTCCAGCCGCGTCTCTCCAGCACCTCCTGCCTTAAACGGTCGCGGTCGCGGGCGGTTTTGGCGGAGTGGTACATCGCGCCGTCGCATTCGATGCCGAGGATGAATTCGCCGGGGCGGGAAGGATGCTCCACGCCGATGTCGATGCGGTAACTGCTCACTCCGACCTGTGGGATGGCGCGCAAACCTGCACTTTCGACCACTCGCATAACGGCTTCCTCAAAATAGGAATCCGGTGCCTGGCCGGTCCTCTTTCCGCTATCGGCAAGGAGACCCGTCTGCGCGAAACGAAGGTAATCGCGAAGATCGTTCACGCCATTGGGCTCGCCAGGCCGCCCTAAAATTTGGTCGTGAGTCATTGAGCTGAAGACTTCCAATCGTTGCTTTGCACGTGTGAACAGAACGTTCAAGCGGCGCCGGCCCCCGGCCCCAGCCACTGGGCCAAATCGCTGCATGACTTTCCCGGAGTTGAGATCGGCACCGTAAGTGCAGGAGACATAAATCACGTCGCGTTCATCACCCTGTACATTCTCCAGATTCTTCACCGCAAATGGTTCTTTCGGATGCTGCCGCGCCTCCTCCAAACGCTCGATCATCGCCTCATCTTCGGAAGCATACTTGTCGACCAAGGCATCAATCAGTTCCTGCTGGGGACGATTGAAGGTCGCCACGAGCAGCGTCTCCGATGGGTTCGCCATCAAGTGATCAAGCGCGGCACGCGCCACGATCCCCGCTTCGATTTCGTTCACGCGCGCACCGGATTTGTAACGACCCTCCGGCAGGTGGTGAAACTTAATGCCGAGCCGTCCCGCGTCATCGCTCGCCGCGGGGAAGACGATCAGCTCCTCATCGTAATAGGCGTAATTTGAAAACCGGATGAGGCTTTCGTGCTGGCTACGGTAGTGCCAAAGGAGTCGCTGCGCGGGGGGAAAGGCATTTTTGGCGCATTCCAGAATCGACTCAGAGTCTTGGGCTACACCACGACCAGCGGTTTCCTCATCGGTATCTTCGTCATCGTCGTCATCATTCAAAGTGCGGCTCCAGTAGTTGCTCGGCGGCATCTGCTTCGTATCGCCGACGACCACGATTTGTTTGGCGCGAGCGACGGCGCCGAGAGCGTCTTCGGGCCGAATTTGTGAGGCCTCGTCCATCACCACGAGGTCAAACGGAGCGCAGCTCGGGTCCAGATATTGTGCGACGGAGAGCGGGCTCATCATGAGGCATGGCTTCCACGCCACGACCGATCTTCCTGCGCGCTGCATGAGCTGCCGGATGGGAAGGTGCCGGGTCTGAAGATTCGTCTGATGCTGGAGAAGCGGCCATTCGGTCCACGTTCTTAGTGCGCCCCTTCCAATGCCAGGAGGCGGACGCCGATCCGCCGCGCGTTGGGCGACGAGAGCCTGTGCCTGCCGCAAGAGCTCGCGATCCGTGCTGCGAAAGCTTTCCGAAAGATGCTGCCGCGACTCATGCGTGAAAGTTTCCAACTCTCGGAATGTCCGCAGGATTTCGTAGCCGTAGAATTCATTGACCGCGAGATCGAACGC
>JAYSTZ010000288.1:0-1701 GCA_043719365.1 Verrucomicrobiaceae bacterium
CCTGATGTCGGCGAGCGTCGCGGATGCGGAAAAAAGCCGCGCGTCCCGCATCCAGCGAAGATGATTGTGTGATGAGCGGGGTCGAAGCCGACGACCTCGCCGCACAGCGCGGACGGGCCTTCGCCGTCGAAGTCGCCGGGAAAATCGAGCGTCTCCCACGTCTGCCCACTGTCGCTCCAGCGCCCGCAAACTCCAAATTCTGCGCCACCGCCTCATTCGAATACCACTCGCGCGCCGCTTCATCCTATACGCGCAGTATCGCGCGATAATGCGTCCATCTCAATTCGTGCGGCAGCGCCTCACAGATTTGGAACGCACCGCGTTCCGAATTCTGGACGCACTGCGTCCAAATCGTGAGCGCAGGACAGAACCAGTGAACCCTGCCAGCCCGGAAGGCTGACGGAAATTAGCCGGGGGTCGAGCGAGGCACGAGCGACCAACCCCGGGACCCGCCCCACCAATCCCGGAGGCGGTGCGGGAAATCACGCGAGGTTATTCGTCTGCACCCGGCCATTCTGGCGGCACGAGCTTTTTGCCTGTGTGCCAGTCGTCCGCCAGTGTGACGAATGGCAACCTTCCCCACACTCCAGCGGGAGCATGGTCGAGCACGATAGCTTGAAGCCGTCCCTTCGACTGCTCCACAACGGCTCCGAGCAGCTCAAAAACCTTCCGAACCGCAGCGACATCTTCGTCGTTGTGCCAAGGCTGTTCCGTAGCAGGATTTCCACGGCGGATGTTCTCGGGGAAATACACCTGACTCGGCTGGTCCAGAATGAGCAGCCCCGGAACAACGCTCGCTCTTTCGTCGAGAAAGAATCGGTGCAGAGCCAGAAGCGTGGATACGTGATAAGAGAGATGATTCGAGCCGCTACCAATGCTCCACAGCGCGCTCTGACCTTCCACGCCGCTGATTCGCAAGGTCAACTCAGCGACATCCAACGCGGCTGCATTTGAAGCGTGGTCGTTATCGAGCTGTGGCATGTGCAAGGAGATGTAGTGACTCACCCTTTCCAGCGCGGCGTCCTGTCTGCGCTTGATGCCCTCCGCGTCAACTTGCCGCATCAACTCAGCAATCCTGTTTTGTAATTCTTCGATTTCGCGGGGTAGCTCGCCCTCCGTTTGAATTTCTTCATACAATGACAGCGCCTGACTCAGTTGTCCGAGAAAGTGAGCTACGGAGAGCGCGCGGAACTGCCGTTTTCCGGCTTCTTCGGATTCCGATGTCAGCGTCTTCTTCTGCCTGCGAATGTCGCGCAACTTCTGTGCTACCTCATCAACTGCACGGCGGATGTGCTGAACTTCCCGGTCAACTGCGAGAGGCATTTCTCCCATTTGGCTCGCAGCAGTTTCGACTTCGGCCAAATGGGCTGTGAGTTCATCCAAAGTCGCTTTGTGTGAATCCATGCCGTGTCCGCAAACGGGGCAGTTCGGAGACTCGCCCGCTTGGACTGAAAGCCACTTGGACACGGCCAGCCGTTCCTGCTGAATGATAAGTGCCTCGCGATAACCGCCAGCACCTTCCCGCAGCCGGGCCAACTCTTCCTGCCTTCCCTTCAATTCCGCCAGTTCCGTGGCAAGTTTGTCGTCAGCGGATTCGAGTTCTATTTGCCGCTCGACGGCACCGGTAATCGTGGAGCTGTCGGTTTGAAAATCATCCACGGTCTTTGCCGCGACCGCGCGCAGCAATTGGAGCATCGCATT
>JAYSTZ010000289.1:0-3913 GCA_043719365.1 Verrucomicrobiaceae bacterium
GAGCGTCTTGCCGGTGACCGTCATGCAGTCGCCGTGGAGCAATTTTTCTTCGAGGAGCATCTTCATGAGCGGGGTCTGGCCGCCGATGGCGACGAGCTCTGACATGAGGAAGCGGCCGCTTGGCTTCAAGTCGGCGAGCACGGGGACGCGCTTGCCGATCTTGGTGAAGTCGTCGATGTCGAGCTTCACGTTTGCGGCGTGGGCCATGGCGAGCAAATGGAGCACGGCATTCGTCGAGCCACCTAGCGCGATGACGACGGTGATGGCGTTTTCGAACGCTTCACGGGTGAGGATTTCGCTCGGGCGCAGGCCGCGCTTGATCATATCGACGACGGCGACGCCAGCCGCGCGGGCGTCCATGGCTTTTTCCTTGGAGACGGCATTTTGCGCAGAGCTGTTCGGGAGCGACATGCCGAGAGCCTCGATGGCGCTGGCCATGGTGTTCGCCGTGTACATTCCTCCGCAGGAACCTGCGCCAGGGATGGCGTGCTCTTCGATGAGGGTGAGTTCGCGTTCGTCAATCTGGCCGCCGGCGTGTTTACCGACTGCTTCGAAGCACGAGACGATGTCGAGCGGCTTGTCGGCGATGAGGGCGGCGCGCTCTTTGTTGAGGCGCTTTTCGGCGAGGATGCCGTTGATGCAGCCTGGCAAAATGGTGCCGCCATAAACGAAGACGGCGGGGCGGTTCAGCCGGGCCATCGCGATAAGACAGCCGGGCATATTCTTGTCGCAACCACCGATGGCCACGAGTCCGTCGAGCATTTCGCAGCCCATCACAGTCTCAATGCTGTCGGCGATGACCTCGCGGGAAACGAGCGAGTATTTCATCCCCTCGCTGCCCATGGATATCCCGTCGGAAATCGTGATGGTCCCAAAGATGATGCCTTTACCGCCGCCCGCCCCGACGCCGGCCTCGGCTTCGCGGGCGAGTTTGTCGATGTGCATATTGCACGGCGTAACCATGCTCCAAGTGCTGGCGATGCCGACTTGCGATTTCTTGAAATCCTCGCGGGCAAACCCCACGGCGTGCAGCATTGCACGGCTCGCGGCGCGTTCGGGCCCATCAGTTACCTGACGCGACCAATGACGATGAAGACTTCCTGGGTGTTTGCTCGGCTCTCTGCTCATATAATGAAAAGGGCGCGGACCGTATCTGACACTTCCTGTAATAGCAAGGGCCACGGATGGGCGTTTTGTGAAAACAGGGTTTGCCACCCAAAAACGGGCTGCAAGGATGCCCGCCATGACTCCAAGAGCATTCTTTAAAGCCGTATTCGTAGTCTTCTTTATCGCCATCGGGCACTGCCCGGCAGCAGAGCCCTCTCCTGCGGAGAAAGCGAAAATCGAGGCAATGATTGCCAATGTCGAGGGTCTGGCAGACGCAAAGTTCGTCCGCAACGGGACCACTTACGACGCGAAGACTGCGGGGAAATTCCTGCGCGGAAAATGGAGTTCAAATTCCGGCGAAATCGCGACAGCCGCAGACTTTATCGCCAAGGCGGCGACCGGATCTTCGACATCCGGCAAGCCTTACCTCATTCGGCAAAAGGACGGCTCCGAGACGAAGTGCGCGGAGTATCTCGCGGCGCAGTTGAAAAAACTGGAAGAGAAAGCCAAGTAGCGGGGCTGAACCTCACTTGCTGCCCGCCCAGCGCACCGCGTTTTCGAGGACACGCAGCGGTTCGGCTTGTAGGTAAACCGGGTAGGACTCGTGGCCGGGACGAAAGTAGAACACCCGGCCCTTCCCGACTTTCCACACGCATCCACTGCGGAAGTGCTCGCCCTTGTCCCAGCGTTCCTCAAATACAACTTCATCCGGCGGCGGTACGTGGAATGGCTCCGAATACATCTCGGTCTGCGCAACGTCCCACTTTTTGGGCAACCCCGCTGCGATAGGGTGGGTCGGAAGAAGCGTCGTGACGCGACTCGGCGCTCCATCCGCCCGCCACGCAGGAAACACGCAGGACGGCAACGTCAGCCGGAATCCGTCGGCAGTTTTTTCTACCGAAGGCGTGAGCTTTGAATCAGCGCGCACCGGTTTCCCCAGTGGCGCGTCGTTGGTGAACTCCCACTTCGCGCCGGACCTCTCAGCTTCGGGCAATTGCTGCACCGCATCCGACTTCGCACGGTCTTGCATGAGCCGGACGAAAGGTTTCGCCCAATGCGCAGAGTGCAACGCGATGAGCGTCATTTTTCCATCGCGAACCCTCGCGGCAACGCGCTCGGCATGTGCATTCGTCAAGGCCGCATGCTTTACGTGCCCCCACCAAATGATCACATCCGTCGAATCGAGTGTCGCCTCGTCGAGTCCTTGATCCGGCGCTTCGAGATTCGTGGATTTTACAGTAATCCCCGGTTGTTTCGCAAGATGGGCGGCGATGGTCTCCCCAAGGAATTTCTCGCCGTAAGCCTGCTTTTGCTGGGGTTGCTGTTCATCCCAGATCAAGACGCGAATTCCGTCGGCACCCCATCCGGACAGCGGGAAAACTGAACACAGGACGAAAAGAGCGAGGTGAATTTTCATTCGTGCGTGCTCCCACAATCGAAGCCGCCGGGCGAGCATTTTATATTTCGGAAAGCCCCTCCAAGAGCGCGCTAAGCATCGGAGGGTCTGCCGGTTAAATGGCCTCTTCACTGCAACTCCCATGACGCCCACACGCCGAACGGCTATCTGAGCGTCTTCCACATGGGCGGCGGCGTGGCGGATGAAGTGGGTTCGCCAAGAATTTGCCGCGAGCGTTCTCGCTTGCTGCGGAAGGGCCGCTTCGTTGAGGATGCGCGCCTTATGCATTTTTTCCGCTCCTCTGTCCACTTCCTCGTCGCCACCGCAGCCATGCTCGCCACCACGGCATCCGCAGACATCATTGTAAAAAGCGGTGAGAAGATCGGCTTTCTCGGAGACTCCATCACACAGGGCGGGTGGGGAAACCCCAAAGGCTACGTGCATCTCGTCATCGACGGTCTCGCCGCGAACGACGTCGCCGCAGAAGCCGTCCCAGCGGGAATCAGCGGGCACAAGTCCAACGATATGCTCTCCCGCGTCGAGCGCGATGTGCTTTCCAAAAAGCCGCAATGGATGACGCTGAGTTGCGGAGTGAACGATGTCTGGCACGGGAAAAATGGCGTCGCCCTTGATGACTACAAAAAGAACATCACCGCCATCCTCGACAAAGCTGCGGCGGCGGATGTGAAAGTTGTGGTCACGACGGCCACCATCATCCACGAAAACCTGGAAAGCCCTGAGAACGAGAAGCTCGCACCCTACAACGACTTCCTGCGTGCGCTCGCCACCGAGCGCAAAGCACCGATTGCCGATCTCAATGCGATGTTCCATGAGCGCATCAAAGCCGAAAACAAACCGGGGAAAAACACCGTCACCGGCGACGGCGTCCACATGAACTATGAAGGCGACAAGATCATGGCGCGCGGCATTCTAAAAGCGTTCGGCTGTGACGACGCGCAGCTCAAGAAAGCCGACGAAGCCTGGGCCGCAAAGAAGTAGTCCGCTGCCCGGCGCTCTTTTTGTTCGCGAACCAAACAGAAGAAAGTGTACAAGCATCCTACGGACCGATGGTCGGCATTGGAATGCCAGGTGTGATCAAAAGTGGAACGACAAAGGGCTGAAAGCCCGACACTGTTATAGCCCAGGCAGCGCGAGGCACGAGCGAGGCCTGGGTTCCCAACGGAAGGAGGATGAAGCCCTGAAAGGGCGAGACAGCCGCCTCAATGCCGTTTTGTCCCGCCCTCATCGGGTAGTCAGTGTGTAAGTGTCTCATACTGAGTGGGCGGAGGGTTCCGTCTTGGTCAGGGTGTAGCCGAGGTTGCAGGCGGTTCGTTCGAGTTGATGGAGGCGGTTTTGTGTGTTTTGTTTTTCCAGTTCGGCGTAGATGCTTTCGTCGTAGGGGATTTGCTC
>JAYSTZ010000290.1:0-1700 GCA_043719365.1 Verrucomicrobiaceae bacterium
ACAAAGTCGTCATTCGCAACATCGCAGCGCAGGAAATCACGCTCGACCCGAAGAACATCGCGAAGCGCGAGAAGAACGAAAAGTCGCTCATGCCTGAAGGTCTCTTCAACGCGTTCACGGTGAATGATCTCGCCAGCCTGCTCGACTACCTCGAATCGCTCGCGAAGAAGTAGCTCTACTCCGGGCGAGGTTCCCGCCCGAGCAGGCGGGCGAGCGCTTCCGCAGGGCCGATGTTGCCGTCGAGGATGCCCTTGATCTGCTCGATGATGGGGGCTTCCAAGTTGTGGCGGCGTGCGCATTCATACGCGCTGTAAGTCGTCGGCACGCCCTCGGCGACCATCTGCATGGAGGCGACAATGGAGGACAGTTGCTCGCCTTTGCCTAATCGCTCGCCGACGGAGCGGTTGCGGCTGTGCTGGCTGAAGCACGTCACCATCAAATCCCCGACTCCGCTCAGGCCCATGAACGTCGCGGGCTTCCCGCCGAGCGCGCCGCCGAGGCGGCCGAGTTCTACGAGTGCGCGTGTCACCAATGCTGCCTTCGCATTGTCTCCGAGGCCGAGGCCGTCGCACACGCCGGCGGCGAGTGCGTAGATGTTCTTCAGCGCACCGCCGAGTTCGATACCGGCGACATCGTCGTTCGTATAGGCGCGGAACGACGGTGAGGAAAACGCGCGCTGCAACCGTTGCGCGACTTCGGTGTCTTTGCAGCCGAGCACCACACATGTCGGGCGTTTGCGTGCCACTTCCTCGGCGTGGCTGGGGCCGCTGAGGACCGCGACGGGGTTGTCGGGGAAGTATTCCGTGAGGATTTCACTCATGCGCAAGCCGCTGCCTCGCTCGACGCCTTTCGTGCAGCTCAGCAGCACTGCCTGCCCGCAAAGTTCCGCAGCAAAAAGACGCGACGCCACTTCGCGGACGGCCTTCGAGGGCGTTACGATGAGGAGGAGGTCACTGCCCATCAGCTCTTCCAGCGACGAAGTGAACGACAGCGATGCCGGCAGCGTGACTCCGGGTAAATAGACGCGGTTCTCCCGCGTGGTGCGCACTTCGTCGATGTGTGCGGCGTCGTGCCCCCACATCGTCACGGGTAGTCCGTTGCCTTGCAGGACCATTGCCAGCGCGGTTCCCCAGCTCCCTGCTCCGATGACTCCGACTTTTTTAAAACTCATGCTTCATTCCCTTTCTTTTTCCCAAACCGGCTCTCCGTACCTGCCCGCAAGCGCCCGATATTTGAGCGGTGCCGGACGATTACTAGCGCACCGGCGACTAGCGCGAAATAGAACGCTGGCCAGCCGTGGGACCAGCCGCTTACGTTCCCGATTCCCACCACCGCAGGCAGCGCTGCGGCGGCTACGATGCTTGCCAGCGACACGTATCCGCTCAGTTTGAAAACGACCATCCACAGCGCAAATACGGCGAGCGTCGCCATCGGCATCATCCCCAGCATCACCCCCAGCGAAGTCGCGACACCTTTGCCGCCCTTGAAGTTCAGCCACACCGGAAAGCTGTGCCCGAGGATACATGCAAACGCCCCTACGATCGGCGTGTATTCGCCGCCGAGCCGCCGCCCGATATAGACTGCGGCCACGCCCTTCAGCGCATCGAGGAGGAATACCGGCAGGCCGTATCGCCATCCGCATACGCGCCACACGTTCGTGGCCCCGATGTTTCCGCTGCCCTGCGTGCGGATGTCCACGC
>JAYSTZ010000030.1:0-4891 GCA_043719365.1 Verrucomicrobiaceae bacterium
GGAATGGAGGCGTTTGACTCCGGAACCGTTCACAAGATCCTCGTTCCTGCCGGGCAAAAAGTCCCGTGCGGCACGCCCATCGCGCTCATTTTGACAAAAGGCGAAGTCGCACCTGCCGATGGATCGATGCCCGTGGTCGCGGGCCCCAAAGCGACCGGCCCGGCAGCAGCAGCAGCTCCAGCCGCCGCAACTCCCGTCGCCGCGAAGAGCGCATCTTCTGCGGAAAGCGGCGCGCGCATCAAAGCTTCACCACTCGCAAAGAAGGTCGCATCTGCGGCAGGCGTGAGCCTCGCTGGCGTCGCGGGCACAGGCCCCGGCGGACGGATTATCGCACGCGATGTCCCTGCGGCAGGTTCAGCACCAGCGCCCGCAGCATCCGCACCAGCGGCAGCGGCGAAGGCCATCCCGTCCACTCCTGCCGGTCCCGGCGACACGACGATTGCCCTCACCGGAATGCGCCGCATCATTGCGGAGCGCCTCCTCGCCAGCAAGACGACCATCCCTCATTTCTACCTCACCATCGAAGTCGATGCCGCACCGCTGATGAGCTTCCGCGCCGCTGCTAATACCGCGAGCGAATCCTCGGGCGGACCAAAGCTGACCGTGAATGATTTCGTCCTGAAAGCGGTCGTCGTCGCGGCCACGAAAGTGCCTGCCGTCAACGCCAGCTTTACCGGCGACTCCATCATCCAATATGGCAGCGTGAATCTTAGCGTCGCCATTTCCGTGGACGACGGACTCGTGACGCCCGTCATCCGCGACGCGCAGAAAAAGTCCATCCGCGAAATCAGCGAAGGCGTCAAAGACCTCGCCGGACGCGCCCGTTCCAAGAAGCTTCTGCCAAACGAATTTGCGGGCGGCACCATCACCGTCTCGAACCTCGGTGCCTACGGCATCGAAGATTTCTGCGCGATCGTGAATCCGCCGCAGGCCATGATCATCGCCGTCGGTGCGATTGTGAAAAAGCCCGTCGTCGGCGCGAACGACGCTATCATTGTCGGCCAGCGCATGAAAATCACACTCAGCGGCGACCATCGCGTCGTCGATGGAGCGGTCGCTGCGACCTACCTCGGAGAGCTGAAAAAACTCGTCGAGAGCCCGGCGCTGATGCTCCTGTAGCGGGCCATGCCTCGCGCAAAGAAAGCCGTCGCCGACCCGCTCCTGCTCACCCGGCAGAGCCTCATCGCACGGCTTTCCAATTGGGACGACCAGCTCAAGTGGCAGGAGTTTTTCGAGACTTACTGGCCGCTCATCTATGCAGTCGCAACTCGTGCAGGGCTGCGCGATGACGAAGCGCAGGAGGTCGTCCAGGAAACCTGCATCAACGTCGCAAAACACATCGGCCGCTATGACGCAAAGCTCGGGTCGTTCAAGAGCTGGCTGATGACGATGACACGCTGGCGCATCAACAGCCAGTTTCGCAAACGCAAAACCGGACGCGTGACGAGTAACGATTCGCGCCTCACCGGCACCGTGGACCGGATCGCGGACCCGAGCGACAAGCTCGAAACCGCATGGGAAGAGGAATGGCAGCGCAACCTCTTCGACGCAGCCATCGCCAAGCTCAAGCGTAAGGTCGATGCAAAGCAGTTCCAGATCTTCGATTGCGTCGCCATCAAAGGCTGGTCCGCGTTGGAAACCTCAAAGCAGCTCGGCGTCAACATCGCCCAAGTTTACCTCATCAAACATCGGCTCAAATCGATGCTCAAAAAAGAAGTCCTCGCACTCGACAAATAGACCATGAACCTCAGAACCATCCTTTCACTTTTCGCCGCCACCGCAGCCGCAACCGAGCCCACGCTCACCCTTTCGCGCGAGCAAAACTGGCTCATCATTCACGCGCCCCATGTCCCCGGCGGCGAGATTCGCATCAATTATTTGGAAGCGTATTGCAGGCCCGGTTCCACCGATGCCGACTGGGCGAAAACCGTCATCCATCACCGCTATGAGCTGGTTTCTCTCAGCGAAGATCGCAGGACGCTGAAACTCCGCGACACACTCGCGGATGGCGTCACCGTCGAGCACACAATCACCGCGAAAAGCGACGAGGTCGATTTTCGCCTCACCGCCCACAATCCTACGGACAAAGCCAGCGAAGCCCACTGGGCGCAGCCTTGCGTGCGGCTCGGCGCATTCACCGGCTACACATCCACAGAGCCCGCGCCCAAAGGTGCGCCGGAAGATTATCTCGGCAAATGCTTCATCTTCCTCGGCGGCAAACTCGAGCGAATGCCCACACGCGAATGGGCCACTACAGCGCGGTATACGCCCGGCCAGACATGGGCACCGAAGCACGTCCCGCGCACCGACGTGAACCCCCGCCCGCTCAGCCCGCTCGTTCCCAGTAGCGGCCTCATCGGCTGCTTTAGCGCGGACGACAAATGGATCTGGGCGACCGCGTGGGAGCCTTATCAGGAACTCTTCCAAGGCGTCGCAAGATGCCTGCACAGCGACTTCCGCATCGGCGGACTCGCCCCAAAGGAAACCAAGGAGATTCGCGGAAAAATCTACATCGTCCCGAATGATGAGGCCGCCCTTGTCGCGAGATATGCGCGGGATTTCCCCGAGCACGGCCCGGGGACAAAGTAAGCGTCAAAGCTTGCTCCGTCCGACGACCTCTCCGGTCAATTCGCCTTCACTTCGATGTTGTCGATCCACGCGCGCTGTTCCTGCGGCGAGAGCGAGAAAAAGCCGGGCGAACCGTGTTGGTGCGCGGCTTTGTGCTTGAACTCTAGCGTCCATTCCGAGGGCTCCGGGTCGGCTTTCTTCCAGGCTTTCGCGCGAACCGTGCCGCTGCCGTCCTTGTCGGTATCCACACGAACTTTGAGGTGGTGCCATTCGTTTGGCGTCATCGTGAATGGCTTTGTTTCCTTGATGCGCTCGAGATTGCTGCTGAGTTCGATTTCCTTTGCGTTGCCGCGGAGAACGATGAGATAGCGCTGATTGATCAGGCCGATGTCGGACATCTTGCGCTTGTTGCCTTCGCTCATGACGTCGGCCTCGATCGTGTAGTTCTTCATGTCGGGATGGCCGAAGAAGACTTGTCCTCGCTGAAAGAGTTTGTTGTCGATCGATTTGCAGAGCGCAAGGTTTTCGCCCTCACCCGGTGCTTTACGGACTTCGAAGCGGAAGCGTGCGCTGTTCCACGCGAGCGGCGGATATGCGAACGGCGTCGGCGGCTCGACGACATTCCAGTTCGTCGGTGCAGGCTGAGGCGCAGGCTTGCCGGGCTCCGCTGGTGGAAGCGCGACGACTTCGTTGCCGAGGCCCGGACCGGTGGTTTCGCCGAGCTTCGTGCCTTCGAAATCGATCTTGATTGGGAGATCCGGCAGTACTTTGCCACGCATCGTGCCGAGGAGCTTGTCGGAATCCAACGGCGTCGCCGCGAATGCGCCTGCACTGCCGATTGGTTTTGGATCGGCAGTGAGCTTTCCAGTCTCGTCGAACTTGCCGGTCATCGTCGCTTTTACAAGCGCGGTCGGCGGGATGTAGGTGTCGAGCTTCAGAGTCTTGAAATCGACACTCTCCTGCACGGTCGCGCCGTTCGCGGCCTGTCCGCGTGCGCGAAGCTGAACGCTCTGTCCGGGGCGAAGCAGGACTTCGTTGGGGATGAGTTGCACTTTGGCCAGCGCTGACGATTTTGCGGCGTCAACGGGCGCGGGAGCGTCGGATTTCCATTCCACTTTTTTCGCGCCGTCGTTTGCGCCTTTTTTTCCGAAGGCGTACAGTTGCTTGTCCGTCTGGATATAGAGTTTGCCGTTGTACGCGATGGGCGAACCGAAGCACCGTCCGTGCAGCTTCGTTTTGCTGAGGAGTTCGGCGTCTTTTTCGCCGGGCTTGAATATGTAGAGTTCGCCGTCGCCGCCGTCGCTATCGGCAGCAGCAGCGGCTTCACCGCCCGCGATGTAAAAGGCGACGTAGAGTTTTCCATCGGCGAAAAATGGCGACGATTGACGCTGCTCGGCACCGAGCTTTTTGCGCCATTTGATTTCGCCGGTTTCGAGGTTCACCGCTGCGAGTTCGCCGGTGCCGGTGACTTCGTAGAGCGTTTCGCCAACGATGCACGGCGACGATGCCAGGTTGCCCAGCGGGTTGCGCCAAAGCTCCAAATCCTTCGGCGGAAAGATGCGCATCCCCGGAGGCACGGCGTTGACCGAAGGCACGACGGCTTTCGGCTGCTCGTCAGGCGTGGGGATGCGATAGGCAGAGGTGCGTCCGACTTCGCTGGTGTCCACATTTTCCGACTCGTGCGAAATGATGAGGCTGTCTTTGTAGCGCAGCACGCCGGCGTTGATACCGCCCTTCGCGCCCGCTTTTGCTGCGGGGAATCGGAATATCGGATCGCCGGTCCACGCATTCACGCAGGCCACGGACGAGTCGCCGCACGCGGTGAAGAACACACGCTTGCCGTCGTACCACGAAAACTGGAACGGCGAGAATGTGTTGTCCTGCGGGCGGTCCGCCGGCGCACTGAGCCAGACCAGATCGCCGGTTTTTTTGTCAAACGCGAGGATGCGATCTCCGGCCGGGCCGTTTGCGCCCCAGCCGCTGGTGACGCCGCGCGTGATGACGAGGTCCGCTTCCAGCGCGGGTGTCGCGGTGCGCGAGTTTGGGAAAGTGAGCCGCCCGTACTCCTCCATGAGCGAATGCTGCCAGACGATTTTGCCGTCGGCTGTGAAGCACGTGAGGATTCCCTGCGTGCCTTGCACGTAAATGTTGCCGGTCTCAGCATCAACAGTCGGCGAACTCGTGGCGTAGCGCAGATAGATTGTGTCGCTGAGGAAGTCGTTCTGGAGCGACTGCCAGATTTGCTTTCCAGTCTCGGCGTCAAAGCAAGTCACACCCTCGCGGAGATCCTGGCCTTCACCGACGTAGCCGTTGATATAAAGGT
>JAYSTZ010000291.1:0-1698 GCA_043719365.1 Verrucomicrobiaceae bacterium
CCAGTCACAAGTCACCGCCGAATTTCCGAAACAGTTACCGCCATCTCACAACGGGCTCCGTTCTAAAGCGTGCTCGTCAACTCCATCGCGAGCTTCTTCGCTGCGATGCTGATCGCCTCGCGGTAGAGTCCGGGATTCGTCACGAACACATTCAGCTCGTGAATCTCGCCAGAAGTCGCGCTGCCGCTCCGGCGCAGGAGGTTTTTCCCGCTCGCATCCACGATGTGGGCAGTCGCCTCGACGATCGGCGCATAGAGTCCGCTTCCGACATGGGTGACGCCGTGGCGGATGGAATCAAAAACGACAGTCGCATCCGTTCGCCCCTCGGCCCCGCGATGGAAGCGCTGGAATTGCTCGATCGAATCCGACGTGCTGTTGCGCACTTCCCTCTCGACGAACGAAGACTCCCGCGCCGCAAAAGCTGTGAAATCGCCCGCTTTTTGCGGAGCCAGGATGGTGGTCGCTCTCGTGGTTCCGGACGAGACGCTGAGCGTCTGCACGTTCGTGGAAAGTCCGGAGTTGGAGCAGGCAACGCAAGCAAGGGCCGCAGTCACGGAAAGCAAGATTCTGAGTTTCATCGCCCCCAATTATTACGCCGCGCTGCGCGTGGCGAGACGGAAAACGCTCGCAGCGACGTTTCCTGCGACTAAGTTATCCGCATGAGCGACGACAATTATATTTCCCTCACCCGCGACGTGGAAGCCGTGCAGATCCCGGCTGGCACGCAATCCACGCTGCCCGCAGGCACTCAGGTGCATCTCACGCAGGACCTCGGCGGCACATTCACCGTGCTGGTGCCCAGCCACGGCGGGCTGTTTCGGATTCAGGGAAAAGATGCCGATGCTCTCGGTCGCACTGCCGTAGCTCTGGAAGTTGCGTCAGGCCCGTTTGAAATCGACCAGGTTTGGGGCAAGCTCCGCGAATGCTACGACCCCGAGATTCCGGTGAACATTGTCGATCTCGGGCTCATCTACGATGTCGCCGTCGATGAAGATGACTCGGGAAAGGGCAAGAGCATCAATGTGAAAATGACGCTCACCGCGCCCGGCTGCGGAATGGGCCCGACGATCGCCGCTGATGCAGAACAGCGCATCCTCACGCTCCCCGGCATCGCTTCCGCACGCGTGGAAGTCGTATGGGAGCCGCAATGGAATCACACGATGATTTCCACTGCGGGCAAGCAGCAGCTCGGCATGGAATGAGACTGGATCAATGGCTCTGGGCGGTGCGTGTCTTCAAGACTCGCTCGATATCTTCCGGCGCTATCAAGGGCGGCCACGTCACGGTCAACGGCCAGCCCTGCAAGCCCGCGAGGGAGATGAAAGCGGGCGACCTCGTCGTTGCACGAGTCGGCGAAATCACCCGCACGCTTCGAGTCATCGCAGAACCTCCTTCGCGAGTCGGCGCAAAGCTCGTCGCCGGGTTCGCAGAGGACCTGACGCCCCCGGAAGAATACGAAAAGCGCGGAGAGCCCAATATCATACCCATCATGCTTCGCGACCGCGGGACTGGACGCCCGACGAAGAAACAGCGGCGTGAGATCGACGAGCACGACGGCCTGTAGATTGCGGTTTATCAGAGGAAATGCATCGTTTGGAGACACCCGATGTTTCACGGCAAAAAAAGTGCGGCCCCCCGGTGACGAAAGTCACCAGAAGGCCGCTGTTCCCCCCAGAACGCCGCTAGAATGCGGTCTGT
>JAYSTZ010000292.1:0-9573 GCA_043719365.1 Verrucomicrobiaceae bacterium
GAAACTGATGGGACGCTTCGCGTTGTAGGGGACAGCGACAGGAATGTCGCCGCTCCTTGTCGCTATCGCGCCTCTGAGCGATTCCACTTTTAATCACACCCGAAATCACGCGGAGCGAGTCTTGAGGATTGCACGGCGCGGAGAAATTCCCTATCTGCGGGGCATGTTAAACATTCCACTTGAAGACAGTTTCGCAGACATCCTCGGCAAAGCCATGCGCGGGCTGCAATTTGACGCAGCTTCGCTCTCCGCACAATCCGGTGTGAGCGTTCCGGAATTGGAAACGCTGCTCGGCGGAGAATTCAGCTCGGCCGCAGCGCACCGCGTCGCACCGCTCCTCGGTCTTAACGCAGATGCGCTCGAAGCCCTCGCGAACAAGCAATACGCGCCCGCTTCCGTCAACGTCGAGGGACTAGCGATGTTCAATACGCCGTTCGAAGACATGACGGTGAACGCTTACCTCGTGTGGGATCCAGTGACCAAAGAAGCAGCGGCATTCGACACCGGATCTGACGCGAGCGGAATTCTCACGGAAGCCCAGAAGCGCGGCCTGAGCATCAAGCACATCTTCATCACCCACACGCACGGCGATCACATTTTCGACCTCGACCGTCTCCAGGAAAAAACCGGTGCTACCGTCTGGTCCGGCGACCAGGAACCAGTCGAAGGCTCCAACGTTTTTGCGACCGGAAAGAGCTGGCAATTGGGCTCGCTGAAAATCGATACCCGCCTCACCTGGGGTCACTCGCCCGGCGGAATCACCTACGTCGTTAGCGGCCTCGCACGACCCGTGGCGATTGTCGGCGACTCCATTTTTGCCGGCAGCATGGGCGGAGGAAAAGTCAGCTACTCCGATGCGCTTAAATGCAATCTGGATCAGATTCTCACCCTTCCACCAACCACCGTAATTTGCCCCGGCCACGGACCGCTAACGAGCGTGGGTGAAGAGGCGAAAAACAACCCGTTTTTCGCAAAGTAACGCGATGAACCGCTTCGACCAGCAACTCGCCGGACACAACGTCTCACTCCGGCGCGGGAAGCTGAAGACACTGCAAATCAACGTTGGGCGGAAGTGCAACCAGACGTGCCGTCACTGCCATGTGGACGCCTCGCCATGGCGCACCGAGATGATCTCCGATGGCGACGCTCGCCGCGTCGGTGCGTGGATCACCGAGCACCGCCCGGAGACTGTGGACATAACAGGCGGGGCACCGGAATTGAGCGAACACTTCCGCTATTTTGTCGAGACGGCAAAAGCTGCCGGCTCGCATGTGATGGACAGGAACAATCTGACCATTATCGAGACCGGCGCGTTCGCATGGCTGCCGGAGTACCTCGCGAAACACGAAGTCGAAGTAGTAGCATCGCTTCCCTGCTACCTCGGAGAGAACGTGGACTCCCAGCGCGGCGACGGCGTCTTTGAAAAAAGCATCTCGGCTTTAAAGAAGCTGAACGCACAAGGCTACGGGATTAATCCGAAACTCCCGCTTTCGCTCGTGTTCAATCCTCTCGGAATCAAGCTCCCGCCCCCGCAAGCGGAGCTGGAAGCGGATTACAAAGATGAGCTCATGGCCCGTTACGGCATCGTCTTTTCACGGCTTTTTACGATCACCAATCAACCCATCGCGCGGTTCGCCGAGGACTTGCGAGAGCAAGGGAAGTTTGACGAATACATCGACACACTGGTGCAGGCATTCAATCCCGGCACCGTGGACGGATTGATGTGCCGCAGCACCGTGAGCATCGGATGGCGCGGGGAGGTTTACGACTGTGACTTCAATCAAATGCTCAACATGCAGATTCGCAACGGGAAGCCATTGTATCTCTGGGACATCACGCCGAAGTATCTCGACGACCGCGAGATTCTCACCGGCTTTCACTGCCTTGCCTGCACAGCAGGTGCCGGGTCATCCTGCACTGGCGCAACATCGTAGAGGCGCGGTCCGTACATAGAAAAACCCCGCCGGCATTTCTGCCAACGGGGCTCTATGAAAAATCTGTTTACCGTTTCTTCGCCAACGGAGGCAGCCCCGGCATCGGATATTCAGCAGCCAACGGGCGATTTGATGTCGGCTTTAGGCGGATTGCTCCCTTCGCATTATTCCTCCATCCATTCGGATCTGCGTATTCTTCACCGCTGTGCGTGAGTCCGCTCGCCTGCGATTCCAGTCCCGTTCCGTATCCCTGTTTGATGATGGTCGGAGTGACGAAAACTAGGAGATTACGCTTGGTGCGGGAGGCCGTCTTTTCCTGAAAGAGATAGCCGAAGAGTGGGATGTCACCGACAATCGGGACTTTGGTACGGCCTTTGGAGCTCTCGTCTTGGAGCAGGCCACCGATAGCGAGTGTGTCGCCACTTCGGATGAGAACATTCGAGTCGAATGTGCGCTTGTCGATGACTGGGCTGGAGACAGACGCGCCTTCAAAAACGAACGTCGCATCACCGACCTTGTTGCTGATTTCCGGCTGGACCTTCAGCGAGACATATTTGTCTTTGTTGATGATCGGCGTGACTTTCAGCGTGTTGCCGAACTCTTTGTCCTGGAATCCGCCGAACACCGCCTTCGCGGTCTGTTCATTAAAGGTCAAATTTGGCACCGGTTGCGCGCGGGTGATTTTGATGGTCGCCTCCTGGTTGTTAGCGGCGACAATCCGCGGGTTTGCAAGGAATTCCGCATCACTGTCTTCATTCAGCAAACGCATGGTGACGGACATTTGCGGGATGGAGAGAATCGCGAATTGACCAGCAAGGTTGCTCGCGAGATTCCCGCCACGTGTGCCGCTGCGAAGAAAGTCGTTGAGTTGGAATCCACCGCCCTGTCTTGAGGTAATTGTTGGAAGTTGGCCTATTTGTGGCACCTGAATTGGGGCGCCGTTTGCATCAAGACTCGGCCCGAGTCTTCCGGACGCATCGCGTGTCTGGGCATTGATCAAAGTTTGGGTGGTGATGCCACTCGCTCCGTAGCTTAGTTTTTGAGCACTGCTGGAACTTCCGACAACACCCGCCCAATTGAGTCCATAAGCCTGCTTTGGATTGGCATTCACTTCCACAAGGCGCGCTTCGATCATCACCTGTTGTGTCGGGGAGTCCACGCTTTCGAGGAATTTTTTGATCCTCTCCAAATTCGTCTGATTATCGCGGAAGAAGATCGTGTTCGTGCGTTGGTCCACTTGCGGTGCGACGCCGCTCGTGAGCTGCGTCGTGAGCAACGGGAGAATCTTGTCTGCCTGCGCATAGCTGAAAGTGTACTGCGAGCTGACAGTCGGCTCCTTCGCCTTTTCCGCTGCCGTCATGATGTAAGTCACGCCCTTCCGTTCCTCGATGAGCAGACCATTCGACTCAGCGATGACCTCCATCACCTCGCGTGGCGTCTTGTCCGTCAGGCGAAGCGTGATCAGGGTTCCCTGAATCTGCGCACTCACGATGACGTTCATGTTGGCCTGCCGCGCAAGCGTGCGCAGGACGAGGCCGATTTCATCACCTTGAAATTCGCTTACGCGTCCGGCGGGAGCATTTGTATCAAAAGAAGGCGCGGCGGGGATAGCATTCGGGTCGGCTGGCAAACCGGGTTGAACCGGCTGCTCGGGCAATCCACCCGGAGCAGTCGCCGGAGGTTCGATTGCAGCCGGTGCAATTGTGCCACCAGTCGGTGGTGCAATCGGAGCGGGCGAGCGAGGAGGATCGATGGCGGCGGGAGCCGTCGGCGGAGCGATCGGTGCTGGTGCTGGTGCTTTATCCTGAGCTACGGCGCTGCTCGTTGCGAAAACGAGCGCGCTGATTGTGCGTTGCAGGCTGGCCTTTGTTTGTGCTGAGATTTTCATGGGCTACAACCCACTTTGAGCACGACGCGGGCCAACTCACTTCTCCAACAGGAGTTTCAAGGCAATCGCATTGAATTTGCGTTGCACTACCCGGGCGCGAGCCTGGTCGTCGGTCCATCGCTAGAGCCGATGTTTCCAAGCGTTACGCGCAGATCCCAGCGGGACGATGATGAGTTTTCGGCGTGGAAGCCGTCCCTCAAAAACGAGACAAGTGCGCGCCTTCGAACTCCAGTATTGCGAAACCCGAGGCACTATTTCGCAGGCTCAGGCTTCGCAAGCGCGGGCTCAAAACTGCGCCAACTGTGCTTCGGAATACACCCGACAAGCATGAGCGCGATATTGAACGCAACGAATCCCCTCAACGCTTTGAATGCACCTTCCATGAAGCCGTAGCTGTGAAGGCCGATGCCGAGCATATTCGTCCCAAACCACGACCACGCCGTGATACAGTTGCCGGCAATCGCCAGATTCATGAATCCTCGCTCTCTCACCAGTCCTCCCAATCGGGCGTGGAGAATGAGTGCGTTCCAAATCACGATCAGCAGTGCGCCGTTCTCCTTGGAATCCCAGCCCCAAAAACGTCCCCAACTTTGGTCGGCCCATATCCCGCCAAGGACCGTGCCGACAAAACTAAAGAGCATCGCAAAGCACAAAATCGCGAAGCCCGCACTGTAGAATGATTTATTCAGCTCGGGCGTGATGTTCTTCGTGAAGACGCCGTTGATCACGTAAAACACTCCGAGAATTCCCGCAACGAACGTCGCTGCATAGCCGAGCGTCACAATCACAACGTGGGTCGCGAGCCAGAAGTTCGTATCCAAGACTGCGCGGAGCATGATGAGCGTATCGCCGTCCAGCGCGAGAAAGTGAGCAACCAAAAGGCACCCAAAAGCCATCAGCGAGGCTACCGCGACGCCCAGACCACGCGGCCAGATGACTTCCATCACCACACCAAATAACGCCGCACCAAATGCGATAAACAGGGCAGACGAATAGAGGTTCGTCACAGGCGGGCGCCCCTCGTGGACCATGCGGAAAACAAGCCCGCCAAAAATGATAACGAGAGTCAGGACAGTCAGGTATAGCGCAAGGAGCCGAGACCATTCCATCCGCGCTGGCGCAAACCAAACGGCAATCGCAAAAATAAAGGCGAAAACCGCGACCAGCATTCCCTGATAAAACAGCTCGGTGAAATTGAACCACTGCTCGTTGCTCGCCTTTTTCATCCGCTTGTCTGCGAGGCCCGTCGCTTTGAGCGCGGTGCTGTAATCGGACACAGCGGTGGAAAATGCGGCGGCGTCTTTTGCTTTAAAAGCAGCAGCCATTTTAGCGTAGCCCGCCAGCGCAAAACTCGGTTGCGCTCCGCGCTCCACGGTGAGGATCGCATTGATGGCGCGGGTCCAGTCGGCTTTTCCGTCGCGCATTTCTGTGGGCGGAATCACCAGTGGCACCATCTCATCCTGCCGCTCGCTAAACCAAGCGAGTGCTGCGTTGTCGCCTTGCCGTCCATCCATCTGGGCCTCGAATGCTTCGCGGGCCTTCTTCATCATCGCCACATCGGCCTCCAGCCCTTTCGCGAGATCACCGCCCGCAGCCGGCCCAAGCGCGACCTTCAGCGCCTTGTAGGAACGGATGGCTTTCCACAAATCCACGAGCCCTTTTTGGTAGGCGTCGCGCAATTCATCCTTCACGCGAAATGCACGCTGGGTCTCCATTTGGAGCGCTTCAAAACGCGGGACTATCTGATTCCACGAATAGTGCTTTCCGTCAGACTGCTTTTTTTCGTCCGCATCCATCGGGACTCCGAGCAGCCCTTTAACATCCGGGTGATTGATCCGAAAAGCTGGCCGCGTATCCGCAGTGGCAGGGTCCATCATCACTTCCAGCATCCAACTAACAGCGGGAATAATCTTCGGCTTGTCGAACATCCCCTTCCACGGCTCGGTATTCAGCGTTTGCTTTCCACGAAGTTGAAGCAGCGAATTGCGAGCGAGCGAATCCATCGGCTGGGTCCGACCACCCTCCACGATTGGCAGTCGGCCAAACTCCAGAGTCGGAAACTCGCCGGCCTTGTCTTTCGGCGGCATCAGCTTCATCGCGACCATCAGCGTGAAGAGCGCGGTGATGATAAGTGGGACAGTCTTCATGATTGTTTCCTCCGGCGTGTGAACATGAGCATGTGCATCAGGAAATGACGCGCCATGCCGTATCCCACCAGCGCACAGCCAAAGTAGGGCGTGAACCATCCGGGATTCCGAACGATTTGCAGGGTGCTTGTTCCGCGCGCTGAATTCGCAGCCTCACGCCCCATCTGGTGCTGAAAAAATGTGAGCCCTGCATAGCGAAGCGGACTATTCATCGAAATCTCGACACGGTCCCGATTCTCGGCAGCGTTCGTCGCCGCGACGTGAACTGTGCTGCGGAAGTCTTTCGGAATTTCTGTTCCTTCGTATTTCTCGTGGGTGGCCTTCAGCAGAGTGACATGGAACGGATGATAGAACCGCTCAGCGCGGATGACGACCCGCCATTCCTTTCCTGCGACTTCGAATTTCTGCTCACGCAGCATGGGCGAGACGATCCAGCTTCCGAGTATCGCACCATTGGCCGAGAGTTCGATGACCGCGCCGGGCATATTTCGCTCGTCCATGGTGAGCGCATCGGGGCGCGGCACCAAAAAGTAGCGCTGAGCCGCGCCTTTATCACCGGCCGCTGGCGGCTGCGTTTCGGAGAGTTCGCCCCCTTTTTCGAGGATCTCGGCAGCATACGCCGCTTCGGGACTTTGCCGGTTCTTAAAAGCGTCGATCATCTCCGCGCGAAAGCGCCCTTTCAGCTCACTCAGGAGCTTCGCTGCTTTCGCGGGATCGCCAGCGATGCGAGTCACCGCAGGCACCGGATCGATGTCCGCCTTTTCGCCGACAGCGCCCAGTGCTGCGCGCCATACCTGGATTTTCCCGCCTTCCTCAAAGACCTTCTTCGCCTCAGCCGCGAGCATTTCTGGCGAAGAATACTTCCCCTCCATCGTCGCGAGTGCGCCACGCAGAGTTCCGAGGTCCGTCATCGCTTGCGCACGCTCAATGACACTCGCATTCTTCGCAGATTGTTTTAGGCGAACGGTAAACGGCAGATTTGGGTCCGAAATGACACGACCGGCTCCGAGCAAGCTTTGGTGAATAGCCACCACCTTGTCGCGCCCGTCGGCATCATCGTGAGTGAACGTGAGTTCGCTATCGTGATGATGCTCGCTGAAGTTGCGCGACTCACCCTCCGCAAAACTCATGTGCGTCTCTACGGAAAGTAGGTCCGTTCCGAGTTGGCCCACGAGGAGGGTGATCACACCAAGATGAATCGCATCGACGCCGATTTTCTTGCCGCTGGCACTCTGCCAAATCACCAAATCCGCGACCATCAGCGCGGCGTAGCCGAGAAACAGCCAGAGCGGATTCCAAAGCAGGAAAGTCGTGACGAACCAAATCGCCACAAACACCAGACCGTAGTGGGTGAGCATTCCAGTCATCCCGCCCGGAGGGCGCACAAAGCGCCGTGCATGAGCGCAGATGACGTTGACCAAAAAGAGCGCACCGATCGTGTAGCCGCCGGGGAACATCGGCAGCACCCACCAACCCTCGCCTCGGAGATGCTGCGGCAAAAACCAACTCTTGATCCAACCCCATACACCGAACCCACCCCATGAGCCGTCAACTGAGTGGCGAATAACGAACCAGCTCTTAAACCAACGATCCTGCGCAAGATAGAGCCCCTCTTCCGTCTGCGCCCAAGTGCCCGCAAATACAAGCCACGCGCCGAGTGCGAGCAAAACGACCGCAAGGCGGACGGATGTGATGATATTCCAAAGTTTGTTCATTTTCCTGTCTTGGCAAACGATACGAACGACTCCCGCGCGGCGGATACCGCAGGCGCTTCGCCGGTCAGTTTATAAAAGAACCATTGTCCATCGCGGGGGACGATTGCGCCGATCATCGACTTGCTCTCACCTTTCAAATCCGCGAGCACCGCACCGGGCAGCGCGGCGTCGAGCGGCGTCATGCACGTCGCGAGACCCGCTTCGTCCGTCGCAGGGAGTCCGACCTGGCCGCGCCAGCGATTGATATTTGCGAGCATCCCGCCCGTGTCGCTCGGAAAAACGCTCACAGTCACCTCCGCCTTCGTGCCGTCTTTTTCTGGAACCGAAAACTTCGCAACTTGCATCGGTCCGGGTGCCTGAGCCGTCCAGCCTGCGGGCAGCGCAACAGCCGGCGCATCCGAAGGAGTCGCTGCAGGAGCGGGTTCCGGAGCAGCCGGTGCCGGTGCCGGTGCCGGCGCAGTTGGCGCGGCCTCAAAACGAAGCGTGGAAAGAAACTGCTTAAACGCCGCAACCTGCGGCTCCACAGCTTCAGGCGAGCCTTGCAGCTTGAAGACCCAACTCTGCCCCGCGTAATTAAACATCGCCGTGACGATGCGCGCTTTCTTCCCTCGCTGGTCTCCCGTGAGGTCGAAAATTTTTCCCGTTCCGCCTGCGATCGGGAGCGCCACGAGAGCGTCTGCGGCTGCTTGATCAGCCAGAGGTTCCAGCCCGAAAACTGACCGCCACATATTGACCAAAATCGGCTCCTTACCACCGAACGCTCCGAGCGGCGTGATGTTCACCGTCGCGTCACCGCCATCGATCGTAAAACGCCCAATCGCCTTCACCGGTCCGCCTTGCACATCCGGCCCTGCGTCCTTCCAGCCTGCGGGCAGCGTCCATTTTACCGTCGGCAAAATCTCGGTATCCTCCGGTTCGGCTTGCGGCGCACCTGCATCCGGCTTCTCTTCTTTCACGCGCTCCTTCGGCACTGAGTACACGGACACCGTTCGTTCCTTGCAAGCGGTCGATGTGAGCGCGCAACCCGCCGCGATGAGCGCGACTCCGCGCGTGATGAGTGTTGAAAAAGGCATGTTGTGTGGCACCGGCGAGGTGTTCAACCCAGCCGGAGCGCGGTTTATTAGCGCCACCACTGGGAGTGGCAAGGTCCACGTCACTCTTTCTTCACTCGATTCACACGGATTGCGATGGTGCCGCCGCTAGACGAGTTCCCAGCCTTTGCGATATTCGCGCTTCAGGAACTTCGCGGCTTCCGGCGTGCCGGCGCATTCGAGTTTTGCGGCATCCCAATTGATTTTCTTGCCGACGCGGTAAGCGACATTGCCAAGGTGGTTCGCCTCGGTGAGCCCGCCACTGTAGTCGAAATTGCAGGTCGTCGGCCCCCCGTTCTTCGCGGCTTCGAGCCATTCTTTGTGGTGCCCGATGCTGTCGGGGATCGTTGGGTCGGGACGCTTGAAATCCGCGAATTTTTCTTCAGGCAGCAGGACGTGTTTGTTGTAGTCGGCCAGCAACATTCCTTTTTCGCCGACAAAAAGGACACCGTCGCCCCACTGCGGGATTTTCTTTTCCGTCCACAATGCGGGGCGCAGTTCGCCTTGATGCCACGTCAGCTTGCACGCAGGCATGGTTCCACGCGGGCCGTATTCGTAAGTCGCGGACATCGTGGCGGGCGCGAGTTCGGCGTGGGCGGGGCCGCCAGCGGCTTCGATGGTCTTCGGCGCATCAAGCTTCAGCGCCCAGAAAGGAAGATCGTTCCAGTGCGAGCCGAGGTCGCTCATCGTGCCGCTGCCGAAATCCCACCAACGATACCACTTCGGTCCGGGGAAATACACTTCGTGAAACGGACGCTCCAGAGCGGGTCCGAGGAACAAATCCCAGTTGAAATGCGC
>JAYSTZ010000293.1:0-9552 GCA_043719365.1 Verrucomicrobiaceae bacterium
TCAGTTCCAGTGTGGCTGGTCGTCCTCTCAGACCAGCTACCCGTCATAGCCTTGGTGAGCCATTACCTCACCAACTAGCTGATAGGCCGCGGGCTCATCTGGGAATGACAGCTTGCGCCGTCTTTAGCGTCCCGAGGATGTCCTCAGTAGCCGTATGCGGTATTAATTCGACTTTCGCCGAGCTATCCCGCGCCCCCAGGCAGATTGCCCACGTGTTACGCACCCTTGCGCCACTGAACATTTTGAATATTGCTACCCAAAATATCCCGTTCGACTTGCATGTCTTATCCACGCCGCCACCGTTCGTTCTGAGCCAGAATCAAACTCTCCATATAGAGTGTTTGCCGTAAGGAAGCTATTTCCAAACGGACTTCTGACCTTTACCTCCCACTCGACAAAAGCCGAGTGAGAAGGGTCAATTAAAATTATTACTTCAAATATCTGACGTATAACGCACAATTCAATCTTTGCTTCTTATTTTAGACCGTTTTGAGTTTTTCCATTTCTGATGGCCGTCGTGAGACTGCCATCTGGCCTAAACTCTAAAACCAAAGTATCAAGGAACTTGTTTGCAGGCGACACTTAGAGACGAAGATTTGCCTGCGGATTTAAATCCGTAGGCAATCGCACCTCTCAGTGCCTTTTGCAGAACTTCTTAGTTTTTACCAAGACCGCTGTTACTTGCGGGAGAGTCGTTTTAGCAGCTCCTTTTTCACCGTCAACTACTTTCTGCGAATTTCTTCACTTATTTCGTTTTCGGTAGTCGCTGCTGGCGACTGCCCCCGTTTCTTAGCGAAGAGTCGTTTTAGCAGCTTCATCTTGTCCGTCAACTACTTTTCGTGAATTTTTTCACTCATTTCGTTTTCGGTAGTCGCTGCTGGCGACTGCTCCTCTCGTAAGCGGATTGAGAGAACACACTATTCGACTCATTCGGTCAATAGACTTTTGTATGATTGATTCGCGATTATCCCCGGATGCTTGCATTTATGCGGGTCGGCGGCGGGTAGATTTTTTTTGATTTGGTCTGCTCTACCGCGTTTTTGGGCCGGTTTTGGTCAAATTTTGGGTCTGTTTTGACGTGTTTTGGGCGTTCTCTTCGTTTTCGGAGGGGTAGTTTCCTTGGAGGCTGCGTTCTTTTCGCCTTACTCTGTGTTTCCGGTAGCCGCTTGCATATCCCTGAGGGCAGCTCGGATGAGCGCTGTCAGTCACCGCTGCCCATCCACCCACAGCCCCCGTGTTTAGGGAGATTGTTCGATATGGGTGTCTCTGACCGATTTGCCAAGAGTTGCAGGCCTAGGGGCGCATGTTTAGGCGCTCTCTGCCCGGAAGTGGCTTGGGGCTTTTGGGGCGATGGCTGATCCGGCGCAAAGAAGCGCAGCTCGGCAGGATTTCTCGGTTCGCGGCTACATCGGCTACCCATCTCGATAGCTTGGGGTCGATCTTCTTTATGGGTTTGTCCCCAGTCTTTCACGCTTTCGACGCTATTGCGGAAGCATCCTCAATGGTGGGCGCTGTGGGTTTGGGAACACAGCTGTCCGTTCTACGGATTAGGGCCCTCTTTAAGGGTCGGGCCGGAGAACTCGCGGCCTCGCCACCAGTTCCAGGCGATTCTACTACGCAACGCGGACGCTTCTCGTCTTATCCAGCTTCATCACCTGACCGGCTACGAAAACAGGAACTGCTTTGGGATCGCTGATCTTCTCTCCGTCCAACTGGATACTGCCCTGCTCTACAAGACGGCGTCCGTCACCGCGCGATTTTGTGATTTGAAAGCAGTGCGCGTAAGCTGCGATGACGACACTCACGATATCAGGCGGAAGTCCCGCCAGCGGGAGTTCGGGGAGTTCAACTGTGGAAAGATCCTTCTTGGAAAAGCGGGACTCAAAGTCGTCGCGCCCGCGTTTACCCCCGTCTTCGCCATGGTAACGTGCGACAATACGGGCCGCCAATTGCTTCTTGGCCTCCATCGGGTGGAGATCGACGGGGACGCTCTCGCACAGGAGGAGATCGTAGTAGCGGGCCATGAGCGTATCGGTGATGCTCATCAGTTTCCCAAACATGATTTCCGGCGTCTCCGAGAGGCCGACGTAGTTACCGAGGCTTTTGGACATCTTATTCACGCCGTCCAGCCCTTCCAGGAGCGGAAGAAGGAAGACGACTTGCTGCGGCTGGCCTTCTTCCCTCTGGAGGTCACGGCCCACGAGGCAGTTGAAAAGCTGATCAGTGCCGCCAATTTCGACATCGGCTCTGATCATGACCGAGTCCCATCCTTGCATAATGGGATACTGGATTTCGTGCAAATGGACGGGCTCTTTGTCTTCGATACGCTTTTTGAAGTCCTCGCGCTGGAGCATTTGCTGCATGGTCACGCGGGAATTGAGCCTCATCACCTGCTCGAAAGTCATCATTTCAAACCACTCGCCGTTGAATACGACTTTGGTTTTCGCGGGGTCGAGGATTTTGAACGCCTGCTCTTTAAAGGTCGTCGCATTGCGCATCACGTCGTCATGCGTGAGCTGTTTGCGGGTCTTCGAGCGACCAGACGGGTCGCCGATCATCGCGGTGAAATCTCCGATAATCAGAATCGCCTGATGCCCGAGGTCTTGAAATTGACGCAGCTTCGTGAGGCCGACGGTGAAGCCGAGGTGGATATCCGGCGCAGTCGGATCAACGCCAAGCTTCACATTAAGCGGGCGCCCAAGCTTGAGCTTTGCGAGCAAATCGTGCTCCGAGATGATTTGCGCGGCTCCGCGTTTGAGTAGTTCGAGCTGTTCTTCTGGCGTTGGCATGGAAAAGAGGCGGGGTATCTAGCGCTCTGCGGCGTGCAATCAAGCCTTTGTCCACCGAAAGCACCGCGTCTTGCGGTGATGTCGCTCATTTTACGCAATGAAAGCGGTCGATCGTTCGGTCACTCCAAATCAATACTGACGGACTTCTTGCGGGCTCCAATCCAATCGCAGATGCCCTTCTTTTTTCCTGCGCGAATGAAATCCCAAAATACCGTGGCGCATTCGCCCCAAGTCTGCGTGCCAGCTTCTTCGAGAGCCTGCCGGACATTGTGCCCGGAGCGGTAAAGGAGTGTGAAGGCGCGCTTTACTTCGGCGCGTGCAGTAGAATCCATGCCCGCACGCCTCATCCCGACCACATTGAGGCCGGCTACGCCGTTAAAATCCGCTCCGATGACAAACGGCGGGAGATCTTTCGTGTAACCCGACCCGCCCTGGCAGATGGCGAGCGTGCCGATTCGAATGAACTGATGCACCGCCGCCGCACCGCTGAGGAACACGCGATCGCCGATGATCACGTGGCCAGCGAGCAGCACGTTATTCGCCGTGATGACGTGATTTCCAATGCGAGCATCGTGCGCGAGATGCGTGCCACCCATGAGGAAGCAATCGCTCCCAACCACTGTATCCGAGCCGTCCCGCGAGCCACGGTGGAGCGTGCAATACTCGCGAATACGGTTGTTGTCGCCGATGACAACGCGGCTTTTCACCTCCGGCTTGAACGAAAAATCCTGCGGTTCCCCGCCAATGATCGCACCGTAGCCGATGGTATTGTTTTTTCCCATGACGACGTTTGCGCCGATGACTGCGTGGGCCTGAATGGAGCAGCCTTCGCCGATGATCGCCGCACCTTCGATGATGGCATACGGTCCGACGCTCACGTCGTTCCCAAGTTGCGCGGATGGATGAATGATGGCGGTCGGATGAATCATCGCCTCCGAAATGGCCGAACAACGCGGCGAGCGCAAGCATTCGACTTCGCGCGGCGGCGGGTTAAAAAGCGGGATGCGTCTCGTTGTCCGCGATCTTTATTTGCCTTTGCGTCACCCGTTCACCACGGCGCACGGCACGCTCACATCGAAGCACAACCTGCTCGTCGAGCTTCACCACGGAGGGCTCGTCGGATACGGCGAAACGGCTCCGTCACTCGCTTATCCGCAATTCACCGCGCAGACCATCGCTGCGGATTTGGCGGATGCGGCCATCGATCTGGAATGCCACGATTTCGTCGGCCCGGAAGACTTGTGGAAAATGCTCGCGCCCCGGCTGAGCGCGAATCCGTTTGCGCAGTGCGCGGTCGATATCGCGGCTCACGATCTTTGGGGAAAGCAGCTCGGTGCGCCCGTCTGGAAGCTCTGGGGACTCGACATCGCAAATGTGCCCGCAAGCAATTTTACCATCGGCCTCGATTCCGTCGAAAAAATGGTCGCGAAACTACGCGAAGCCGAAGGCTGGCCGGTCTATAAAATCAAGCTCGGCGCCGCGCACGATCTCGCCGTGATGCGCGAGCTCCGCCGCCACACGACCGCGCCCTTCCGCGTGGACGCGAATACGGGCTGGACTGCGGAACAGACGCTCGCTTTCGCGCCGGAACTCGCCGCGCTGGGCGTCGAATTCATCGAGCAGCCGCTACCCGCAAATGCGTGGGCGGAAATGGCGCGCATCTATCGCGAATGCCCGTTGCCGCTCATCGCCGACGAAAGCTGCCAGACACTCGCCGACGTTGAGCGATGCGCAAGATGCTTCCACGGAATCAACATCAAGCTCACAAAAGCCGGAGGCCTCACTCCGGCCCGGCGGATGATTACTCGGGCTCGCGAGCTGGGCTTGCGCGTGATGGCGGGCTGCATGATCGAAAGCAGCGTCGCGATTTCCGCACTCGCGCAACTTCTGCCCCTGCTCGATGCCGTTGACATGGACGGTGCCGCCTTGCTCACGAGTGACCCCACAAGCGGCGTCCGCGTGGTGAATGGGCGCGCTATTTTTCCCGAGGGGCCGGGGCTCGGAGTGAGCGTTTAGTTTCCGAAGTTCAGGCCGCCGGTCCCAAGATTGATACCCGGATTTCCGGTGCCGCCCCCGGTGCCGCCTCCAGCGCCCCCGCCCCCAGTGCCCGGTTGCTGGACCGGCGGAGTCACGACTGCGGTCGCACCGGGAGTGATCTTCACGGTGCCAGTCTGCGTCCGGCCTGTGAACACGCCAGTCGCCACGTTTTGGTTGGGCAGGAGCACTCCTTGAAAGGTCCGCTGGTCGCCGTCATAAGGATGCTCGAAGGTTCCCGCGAAGGTCCCCTTTTGCGGGTAAATCGTTAGTTTGGATACGACTCCTTTGGGGAGCTGCACCCGGCTCTGGGTGTCGATCTGAATGTTCCGCGTGATATTGGCGGCGAGGTCTCCGCCCTGGAGCGTGATCGTCGCGTCATTCGTGGCCGCATTCAGCACACGCTCCTTCTTGGCAGGCGGCGTGTAGGCCGCGCCGGTGGCGTTCACACTCGTATAAAATCCGTCGGCGAAACGCTTCGCACCGTCGTCTGCCGGGCGATACCAGTTCATCGTTCCCGTTGCGGTGATGTCGGTCGTCCCCGCAAGCGCGACCGTCCCGCTCACGCGTGCATCTTTGGGTGAAAGCCAGATGGGAATCCCGGCAGCGGCGTCCGTGCCGGAAACGGTGGAGCCATACGAAAACTTGCTGCCGTCGCCAAGCACCCCGCGCACGCTGACGCCGCCCCACGTCTTCACATCCATCGTCATAAATCCCGCGCCTTGCGGCAGGCCGTTGCTAGTCTGCCCTGCGGTGGTCGTCGTGCCCGGTGCGGGGAGTGTGATGTTGTAATGACCGACAAGCTCGGCAAGACGGCGATCCGTCACCGCGTTCACCGTTGTCTCAGCCGTGTATTTCCCATCAGGCCGCTCAAAGTCGGCCACGATCGAGTTAGACGCGCCGTTCTCTTTCACCGAAAAACTCACGCTGGTTCCGTTCGCGAGCGTCGTGCTGAACTTTCCATCCGCATCCAACTGCCCCGTGACCACAGAATTCTCGCCCCCGATGCTCACCCGTGCGGTAAATTTACCCCCGGCTGTCCCGATAATTTTGTAGGCTCCTGCAGCGTCGCCGTTCTCGTTCTTGATGATGGCGCTGTTCACTCCATCAATCGCCACCTGCAAAGCACGAATGGTCACTCTTCCAGTGGCGACCCCGCTCTGGCCGTCCGATACGACGTAGGTGAACGCATCCGTTCCGGCGAACCTCTCCCCCGGCGTATAAAGGACCTTCGTTCCCGAAATCTCGGCGGCACCGCGCGTGGGCTGCGACACCCGCAAGATGGTCAGCTTGTCGGAGTCCTTATCAGTGTCATTAGCGAGCACATCGATCGTGATGGCACTTCTTCCCTTAGCCTGAACGATGTCCTCATTGGCCACGGGCGAATTGTTCGCGGTGGTCTTAAACGTGGCATTCGCCGTGGTGGCAGTGCCCCCGGCGTTCACAGCAGTCAGGCGGTAATTATACGTCTTCCCGCGGGCAAGCTCAGCGATTTCAAACAACTGCGCCAGCTTCACCGCATCATCCACGATGCCGGTGATTTCCTTCTTCGTGCCGTAGGAAGTCGTCAGTCCATAATCGAGCGTGAGCTTTACGAAATCCCCGTGCGAAGTGACCAGCGCCTTCACCGTGGCAGAGTTTTCGAGAGCACTCGCGGTTGCCGTGACTTGCGGTGCCTGCGGCACCTTGAAAGTGAGCAATGAGCCGGTGACCGGCGCGAAGGCTGTCGTCGTCCCCGCGGAGTTGGTGGCTTCCACTTTGTAGAAATAATCTGCTTTCGTCAGCCCGTTGAGAGTGATCTCCACATCCTTGGATTCAGTGGCCAGCACCGTTACGGTCGCGTTTGCCTCGGTTCCGAGCGCTGCCGTCGTGCCGTAATGGACCTTCACCGTCGTATCCGCGCCCTTTGCCGTGACGTTTGCCGTGATGATCGCCTTCGTGGACGAGACTACATTCACCGTCGGGGTTACGATTGCCGGTTTTTCCGCCGGGACCGTAAACGTCCGATCGCCAGTATCGCCAGCCGGATCCACCCCGTTCGTCGCCACCACCTTATAGTGGTAAGTCGTCGCAAGCTTCAGCCCCGTGAGCGCAAACGTGTAAGGCGCATCCACCCGCCCTGCCGAGAATGGCCCCGGCGGCACAGCGTCTTTGCCATACGCGACCGTCTCACCGTATTGCAGACGCAGGGTCGTCGCCGCTCCGTTTGAAGTCACCAGCGCGTTAATATTCACAGCGCCCCCGGTGAGCACAGCACTCGTTGCGCTGACCACGGGAGGCAGCGCCGGAATCGTGAACGTCCCATCCGCAGTCGCCGCGTCCGGCGCCGTCCCGTTGCTCGCCACGACTTGGAAATGATAAACCGTCCCCAGCTCCAGACCGCTGAGCGTAATCGTGAACGGCACATTTGCACCCGCCGCCGGGAGCGTCGCCGCCATCGTCGCACCGTAAGTCGCATCTTTTCCGTAGCGGACCGTCACCGTCGTATCCACACCGTCGCCTGAAACCGTCCCCGCCACATCCGCCATCGCACCCGGCAAAACGGTAACCGTTGCATTCCCGAGCGTCGGCGCGGCGGCATAAAGAGACGCTGGCAAAAAGACGGCAGCGAAGGCGAGCAGGAGTGATTTCATGGCAAAGTTGGCGATTGGGGAGGAGTATCCTCCGCTATGCGACAAGGAGTTCAACCATTTGTTCACGGAAGGTTGCCATTTATTTCTACATTTTAAGCGTGAACATTTCGGTCTGTTCATTTGTGCTACATCGCCGGGTCCGGCTAAAAACAAACACATGCAAACCAACATCGCCCCTTCTCCAGCCGCTCAAGAAGCCGACGTCATCGCCATCGACAAACTGCGCGACATCTTCGGCAAACTTCGCGCCGAACTCAGCAAGGTCATCATCGGCCAAGACCACGTCGTCGAGAAACTGCTCACCTGCATCTTCGCACGCGGCCACGCCCTGCTCATGGGCGTCCCCGGCCTTGCGAAGACCTTGCTCATCCAGTCGCTCGCCGATGTCATGCAGCTCAACTTTAGCCGCATCCAGTTCACCCCCGACCTCATGCCAAGCGACATCACTGGCACCGAAATCCTGCAAGACGGCGACGCCGGGCGGCGCACCTTCGAGTTTATAAAAGGCCCGATTTTTGCCAACATCGTCCTCGCCGACGAAATCAACCGCACCCCGCCCAAAACCCAAGCCGCCCTGCTCCAAGCCATGCAAGAGCAAGTCGTGAACGCCGGCAAACACCGCTTCGTCTTGGACAAACCGTTCTTCGTCTTGGCCACCCAAAACCCCATCGAACAAGAAGGCACCTACCCGCTGCCCGAAGCGCAGCTCGACCGCTTCATGTTCCTCATCAACGTCGGCTACCCCACCGCCGCCGAAGAACTCCAAATCGCCAAAGCCACCACCGGCGCGAGCGTGCCCAAACTGGACAAAATCATGACCGGCGCAGACATCCTCCTTTTCCAAGACATCGTTCGCCGAGTCCCCGTGCCCGACCACGTCTATGAATACGTCGTAAAACTCGTGCGCAAATGCCGCCCCAAAGAACCCGAAGCGCCGGATTGGATTAAAAAGTGGGTCATGTGGGGCCCCGGCCCCCGCGCCGTGCAATACCTCGTCCTCGGGGCAAAAGCGCGGGCTGTTTTGAAAGGCAGCTACCTCGCTCGTCTGGAGGATGTTCAAGCCGTAGCCGAGCCCGTCTTAGCACACCGCATCTTGGTAAATTTCCACGCCGAAAGCGAAGGCGTGGACGCAGCGGAGATCATCCGGAGGGTGATGAAGGAGACGGAGGGGTGAACGCCCGCATGGCAGAGCGACTCCCGAGCGTGCCGCTAGGCTTTGGAGTGCGGGGGCTTGACCCCGCTTTAACTTTCGGCGGCGAGAGCGTCCTGAGTCTATCGATATTCCCGCGATGTTCAGCCTGCGACTATCTTTCCACGCTCAACGTCAACCCCCGCGAAAGGAAAAGCGGGGTCAAGCCCCCGCACTCCAAAGGCTGTCGCCACTCAGAAATCTCCTTCCGGCTCGAATTCGTCATACACTTTCACAGCGTCTGTTTTGAACGAGTAAATCGTCTTCACATGCCCCGGTTGCGCGTTGAGTTCAAACCACCGGGCCGAGCACCACGGATATTGATTCGCCACCGGAACCAGCCGATGCCGAACAGGATTTTGATGCACGTAATTCAACCGGGAAAAATAGCTCTTTTCGTAAGTCAGCCGCGTATCCCGGTAGTTGTGCCAATTCGTGCGCCCCGGCGTGCCGTCGAGTTCATTGATGAAAGCCGAAGTGCTCGTGTGAAGCTCCGACATAAAGGTGCCCAAACTCGTCGCATCTGCATCAGCCGCCGGAGATTTGCCGACGAAATGAAGGTGATTCGAGAACACCGCCCAAGCCTCCAGCGCCCAGCCATACTTCTGCGCCAAAGCGAGCAATTGATCGTGCAAAAACTCAAGTTTCACACGCCCAGCGAAGCGATGCGCCTTCAGGTGGGTCCCGCAAGTGAGGAAGTACGTCCCGCGCTGTCCCAGCCTGTGTTCTGGAGCGTGGGGCCAAGATGTAGAGTTGTTGGACATTCGCGCGATGTAGTGAGTTGCTCGCATTTGCACAAGCCGCGTCCTGAGTGCCGCGAGGCTTTGGAGTGCGGGGGCTTGACCCCGCTTTTCCTTCCACGGGATTGCGCTTTGAGCTTGGGGGAAATGTCGCAGGCCGATCTGCG
>JAYSTZ010000294.1:0-3896 GCA_043719365.1 Verrucomicrobiaceae bacterium
GCAATACAGCGACGTGAGCTACGGCGAAAAGGGGCTCGGCAGAACGCTCGGCTACCTACTTCCGCCCACGCCCGGAGCCCCGTCTGGCGGCTCGAACGAACAAGCCCCCGCAGGAAAAGCCGAGGACGTCGTGTGGTCGCGCGAAAGCGGAATTATCACCGCCGCGACTCCCCTTTCCATCACCGCTCCACTCGCGCCCGGAGCCGTCGTCCGCTACACGCTCGACAACTCCACGCCCACCGGCAGCTCGCCGTCTTACACCGCCCCGTTTTCCATCGCCGCGAGCACGAATCTCAAAGCCCGCGTCTATACTCCGGGCCGGTTGCCGGGCGACACCAGCGCGCGCACACTCCTTCTCGTGGACTCCACGCTCTCGAATTACAACGGCTCCGGACAGATCTTCAGCTCAAATATTCCCGTCATTGTTTTCGACAGCTTCGGCACCAATGTGGACGCAGAAAACGGCGCGAGTCGCCCGCTCCGCTACACCGCTTGTGTCGTCATCGACACCAACCCGCTCACCGGTCGCGCCAGCCTGACGACGCTCCCAAATTACGCAGGCCGTGGAGCTACGAAAATCCACGGCGAAAGCTCCGCTGGCTTCTCGCAGCGCTCGTATAATTGGGAAGTGTGGAACAGCGACGACGTGGACAAGGACGTCGGCATCCTCGGCATGCCCGCACATTCCGACTGGGTGCTCCACGGCCCGTTCTCAGACAAAGGCGTGATGCGAAATCATCTCATGTTCTCGATGATGCGTGACATGCGGCCGGACTACCTCGCGCCGCGCACACGGCAGGTGGAAGTGTTCTTCAATCAAAACGGCGGCGCAGTCGGCTACGAGGACTACCGCGGCATTTACACCGTCATGGAGAAACTCACGCGCGGGAAAAATCGCGCGGATGTCGAGACGCTCAACGACAAGGTCACCGACCCTGTGTTACTCAGCGGCGGATACATTTTCAAACGCGATAAAACGGACCCCGGAGCGACTGCATGGAATACCGCAGCGCCGCAGTCCATCGGCATGCAGGCGCACTATCCCGAGGTTTACACAGCGCAACAGCTCAACATCCTCTCGCTCTATATCAACGCGTTTCAGTCCGCGCTGAACGGTGCGTCATTCGCCGATCCAACGACGGGCTACGCGGCGTGGATCGATGTGTCGTCATTCATCGACGCGCAGCTCGCCGTCGAGCTTTCCAAGCAGATCGACGGCTACGTCTTCAGCACCTACTGGCACAAACCGCGCGCGGGGAAAATCAGAGCCGGACCGATCTGGGATTTCAACATCGCACTCGGCAATGCAAACTACGCGCAGGGAGAGCGCGCCGACGGCTGGAACTACGACATGGCGAATACGAACTCCGGCGGCGTCGGCCAATTGTGGTATCCCCGCTTGCACGCCGACCCGCTCTACCGCCGCGCGACATTTGACCGCTATTGGGAATGGCGGCGCAGCGTGCTCTCGAACGCCGCGTGGACCGCCCGCGTCGATTCCGAAGTCGCGAAACTCACCGACAGCGGCAGCCCCGCGCTCATCACGGCGACCTCCGCCACGAGCATCCAGAGCCCCGCGGCGCGGCACTTCCGCAAGTACGTCGCCGGAGTCGCGGGCATGGGTAGCAACCTTCTCGGCGGCGACTATTGGCCCAATCCACCCGGATGGGACACGCGGACGACGTATCAGGCCGAGGTGGATTACTTGAAGAACTGGATGCTCACGCGGCTCGCTTGGATGGACGATCAATACCTCAGCGGCACTACCGTTTTGCGTCCGCCGAACTTCAACGTCCCGCCTGGAGACACGCCCGCAGGAACGCCGCTCTCTATCACTGCACTTACCGGCACACCACCCGCAGGCACGACCTACGCGACCGGCACAATCTACTACACGCTCGACGGCAGCGACCCCGCCGCCGGGGCGACGCTCCCCACTGAATACACGCTCATCTCAGGCAGCAGCGCAGCGTGCAAATGGCTTGTCCCATCCGGCGCGAACGGCGGCTCCAGCCTCACCGCAAGCTCAGGCGCACAGCAGTGGACGACCTACGCCGACCCGCCAAACATTGCCAACTGGACCACCGCCAACACCGGCATCGGCTACGACAATAATCCCGATTATCTCCCGCTCATCGGCGCGAGTGGAAACACCGGAACGCAAATGTTCGGAATCAACGCCACCTGCTACGTCCGCGTCGTATTCACCATCCCCGACGCTGCCGCGCTCGCAGCCATCGGCACGCTGAAACTCTCGATGAAATACGACGACGGCTTCCGTGCATTTCTCAACGGCAGTCTCGTCGCCGGACGCAACGACACCGACCCAACAATGCTCAGCGACGCATCCACCGCCGTTGCGAGCGCAGTACGCAATGACGAAATCGCAGCCGTCACTTTTGAGGAAATCGACATCTCCACCGGCGGAATCCCCGCGCTGCGCATTGGCACGAACGTGCTCGCGATTCACTGCCTCAATCTGCCCGCTGGATCGACCGACCTCATCATGGTGCCGAAACTCACCTACCTGCAACCCGGCGCAAGCGGCGGCAGCACCGGCGGAATCGCCTACACCGGACCACTCACGCTGAACACCACGACCACCGTGAAAGCCCGTCTGCAAACCTCCCTCGGCGCATGGACTCCCGTGAACACCGCGACCTTTACCGTCAACACCGTGCCCGCCGACGCCACGAATCTGGTCATTGCGGAAATGATGTATAACCCCGCAAATCCGACCATCGCCGAGCAGAACAACGGCTGGCTGAACGCGAGCGAATTCGAATACCTTGAGCTTCAAAACATCAGCGCACAAACGCTCGACCTCACAAACGTGCGCTTCACCGAAGGCATCAACTTCAACTTCAACGATGGCGATCCCACCGCACTCGCCCTGCCTCCCGGCGGACGCGTGCTCATCGTCGGAAACAAACCCGCCTACCTTTCCCGCCACGGTGCGCCGCCTTCGACCATAAAGATCGCCGGCACATGGCAGGGAAGTCTCTCGAACGGCGGCGAGAAATTGCTCCTCCGCGCAGAAAGCGGCACGACCATCCGCGACTTCTCATACAACAACAAAGAACCCTGGCCTAAAAACGCCGATGGCGACGGCTACAGCATCGTCCTCAATAATCCCACCACCAATCCGTCCCACGGCAACGGCATGAACTGGCGGCTCAGCGTCATCCCCGGCGGCACGCCCGGTTCGGCGAAAAGCGCAGCATTTGCAGGCCTGCCAAACGGCGACACCGACGGAGACGGCTTCAGCGATTACCTCGAATACGCCCTCGGCAATTCCGAAGTCATCCCCGGCACCGGCAACCGCCCGAATGCGGCGGTGCAAACGCACACCGTCAGCGGAATCCCCGGCAACTACCTCACCTTCACATACCGCCGCAACAACGCCGCAGACGGCGTGAATTACTTCGTCGAACTCAGCACGAACCTCACCGTGTGGGACAGCACACCCGCCACCGTGACGTATGTCGGCAGCTTCGCAAACGGCGACGGCACCAGCACGGTCACTTACCGCGCCACGCAGCCGTTCAACCCCGCCGTGCCGCAATTCATGCGTCTGCGTGTCGCGCCGTAGTCGGGAAAGCCGTTGGCTTTTAGCTCAAATTGAGGCTCTGCAGCCACCTCAGTCACTTTCAATGAAAGCTCTGTTCAAATTCTTCGACCGATTTCGACCGGTCATTCCTGTTTCGGCATTGCCTCGCGTTCTCACGACGCAGACCGCAGGAGAGTTGAAACTAAACGTGCGCTATATGATTTTCCGCGACGGGCAACTCGAATTCATAGATGGAGCCAGTCCTGTCTTTCTGATTTTTTGAAAACACTTGGTTATTCGAGGGCGCGATTTGTTGAGTTTTTGGAAATCCACCCGCTGTTTTTCG
>JAYSTZ010000295.1:0-1691 GCA_043719365.1 Verrucomicrobiaceae bacterium
CAACTCCACAGCCAGTCGGGTGATGCCAATTTGCGACGCGATTTCCGCGGAGCCGATCACGACCGAAAGCGCCAAGTCCTGAGCCATGAAGTGCAGGCGATCCGCAGGCCACGATGGATCGAGTGGCGCGTATGCGCAGCCTGCTTTGATGACGGCAAGCGTCGCGACAATCAGCTCGGCCGAGCGCTCCAATGCGATGCCGACGAACGAACTTGCGGCAACGCCCCGCCCGATGATTGCGGATGCGAGTGCATTGGCGTGTGCGTCGAGTTGCGCGTAGGTAAAGCGTCGCTCTCCATCTTTAACGGCGACTGCATCCGGGCGCTTAGCGACCTGTTGCGAAAAAAGAGTATCGAGCCCAGTGTCGCGCGGAAATGGGCGCGATGTGCGATTCGAATCAACGAGCAACTTCTCCTGCTCTGCCTGCGTCAATAAAGGGTGGAGCCACAGCGGCGCATCGGGGTGAGCGCCGATTTCGGCGTTCAGCGTGATGTAGTGAGACAGCCAGCGCTCGATGGTTTCGGGCGCGAAGAGGTCGCGATTGAAATGGCAATAGACACGGTATCCGCCCGCTTCTTCGATAAGGTTGAAGCTCAGCTCCAAATGATAGCGCGTCTTTTCTGCGGGAACGTAGTCCGCCGAGACCTCGCCAAACATCAGTGAACCCGGATCGCGATCCACATTGAAGCTCACATCAACGAGCGGCATCCGCCCGGGAACGCGCGGAACGCTGAGCTTCTGCAGGAGCCGGCCAAACGTCACATCCTGATGCTCCTGCGCATCCAGGATGAGCGTGTTCGCTGCGGGCAGGACCGAATCAAACGTCGCATTGTCGCAGAGCCGAATGCGGAGCGGCAGGAAATTCACGCAGTGCCCGACCAGTGGCGCCCCGACCTGCGTTTGCCCTGCCGAGGCGATTCCGATGACAATGTCCGACTGCCCGCTCAGCCGACTGAGAAGCGTCGCGAAGCTCGTGAACAAAGTCGCAAAAACCGTCGAGCGATTTTCCGCCGCCACCTTGCGCAGAGCGTCGCACGTCGCGCCGGGAAGCAGCGCGGAACGTGTGGCCGCTCTAAATGTCCGCTGTCCGGTGCGAGCGCGGTCCGTCGGAAGCTCGAGAGGCACAGGCACGGACGCGAACTGTTCGAGCCACCACGTTTCACTCGCCAAAAACTCCGCCGTCTGGCGATGCGCCGCTCGACCTTGATTGTATGCCGCGAGCGTCTCCACCGCGGGCAAGTCCGCCTTCGAGTAGAGCGCAGCAAGCTCACTGGCGACCGTGCTAAATGACCAGCCGTCGCAAACAATATGATGCGCAGTGAAGACGAGTTCATGCGAGCCGTCGCCGCGCGCAAACAGAGTCGCACGCCAGAGCGGACCGCGCTGGAGATCGAAGGGAACGTCGGTCTGCGAAGTAAAGGCGCGCTGGAACGCAGCGTCGTCAGACACTGCGACCACCGGAAGCTCTACGTTTACCGCAGCCTGAACTCGCTGGGATTTCCCGCCGTGCGCGAAGGTCGTGCGCAACGCGGGATGGCGCTCCACGATGCAAGCCAGAGCGGCCCGCAAACGCCCGGCATCGATCGCTCCATTAAATCGAAGACGGATGGAATCATTGAACGCAGCGCTCGCATCGCCGCCGAGTTGCGTGGCGAGGAAAATCTCCTGCTGCGCGTCGGAGAGCGGAGCGG
>JAYSTZ010000296.1:0-3890 GCA_043719365.1 Verrucomicrobiaceae bacterium
CCTCCGGCGAGAACCGGCGCTACTACGGCTACGCGGTGCGCATTTACTTTAAGGGCCAGCTCCAGTCCTCCTTCGCCGAGCCAATGGCCTTGATCCAGAAATTTCCAGAACCAGAGAAACTCCGAAATAACGACTGATGAGAATCATCCTAGTGGACGACGAATCGAGCGTCCTTCCTGAATTGCTTGCCATTTTGAAATCCATCCCGGGCCATGAGGTGCGGGTGGCAACGAATTCGCAGAAAGCCCATGAGCATGCTTCGGCGCTGGGGGGCTTGGATTTGTTGATCACGGATGTCGTCATGGAGCCCACAGATGGCTTCACGCTCCGCGCGGAGTTCCAGGTCATGTATCCAAGCATGCAGGTTCTGTTCATCAGTCAGTATGATCTGAGTGATTATTCCGAGCACCTCGGCGGCGCGCAGGCTCTGCCGAAGCCGGTGGATGCGGATGCGCTGCGAGGAGTCGTGGCAAAGATGGCTGCTGAACTTGCTGCCAGCCTCGCGCAGACTGTGCGAGTCCCCGTGGCAGTACCGCAACCGGTGGCCTCCGGAGTAAGGCAACCGACGGCGGTCCCGCAATCGCAGCCTGTAGCAGTTCCGCAATCGCCCGGTTCGGGAATCCGGCAGCCCGTGCAGGCGATTCCTGTTTCAGGCGTCCGGGTTGCACCAGTCCAAGCGGCGCCAAACCCGATTGCCTCGGCCGTCGCTCCTTCTTCTGTGCAGACGGCAAGAGCAGCGGATCCGCTTGTAGGCACCGTTCTGGGCGATTACCGGGTCGAGCGAGTCCTGGGATCTGGCGTATGGGGCAAGGTCTATATCGCTACTCAGACGAGCGTGAACCGGCTCGTCGGAATGAAGATTCTTGAACAAGCGCGCTCACAACACGAAGACGCGCGCTCCCAATTTCTTGCGGATGCGCGCGCCAAAGCCGCTGTGTCCCACCCATTCATCGTCTCGGTGTTTGAAGCCGACGAGCGCGATGGAGTCGTATTTTACACTCACGAGTTTCTCGAAGGCCAAACGCTTGCCGAGATGATCGAGCAGAGGCGCGGTCTGGATGAAAAAACTGCGCTTCACGCGATGAAAGTCGCCGCCGAGGGCCTCAATTATCTGTGGACTCATAATCTCGCCCACGGACAATTTGACGCGACGGCAACCCGAATCGGGAATGATGGAATCGCCCGCCTTGCTAATCTAGCGACAGCGGGGACTGACAGTTCGGTTTCCATCGCAAACGAACTCGCTGTCCTCGCAGATACGATTAGCAAGCTTCTGCCTGCGAATGCAATGTCACAGGGACTCTCCATGCTTCTCAAGCGAATGGCCGGCGGTCCAAATCCCGTGACCGGATGGCCTGCTGTTCTCCAAGCAGTGAAGGCGCTGGAACCGAAAATCGTCCCCGTGGAAGCCGCCAAAATGAAAGCCGCCGATGCCGCCGCAATGCGGGCGGTGGAAGCCGCAAGAGCAGCGCAAAAGCGTGCGGTAATTGTAAATGTCGTGACGCTCAGCGTTTTGGTCCTACTGATCGGGTGGATGGTATGGAAGTATGTCGTTTCCAACGAACGTAAACTCGACACGCAGGTGCAGATTCCAGCCGGGGCCTATCTGATTGGCGAGTCCGGCGAGTCTGTCCAACTTCCCGCGTTTGAGATCGACAAATTCGAGGTATCCGTGGGGCGCTACGCTAAGTTCATCGATTGGTGTGAGGCATCATCCGAAAACGAGCACAAATACGATCACCCGAAAGGTCCGCGGCATATCTCCCACGTGAATCAAGACGTGCTGACTTTTATTAAGAACGCGAAAGTTCGCGATGGTCGTGTCTTCCGGAACAAAGAGAAGGACGAAAAAGGAGCGCCCGTGGACTTGAACAGCCCGATGGTCGGCATCACTTGGTGGGACGCGTATGCGTTTGCAAAATGGGAGGGCAAGGAAGTTCGCGGGGGCGAGGATCGCGACCTGCCGACGGAAGAAGAGTGGGAGGCAGCGGCTCGGGGAAGCAAAGGCTTCAAGTTCCCGTGGGGCGACACATTTGATCCCAAGAAGACCAATTCCGGTGTCGACTACTCCGCGTTGAAACCGGATGCCGAAGGCGCGACGGACGGATTTAATTATTGGGGGCCGGTTGACCAACTTGGTGCCGACGTCAGCCCTCTGAAAGTGGAATGTATGGGTGGCAATGTCGCGGAGTGGGTCTATCGCAAAGAGGGCGGGAACGAAGTGAAGCTGGCGAAAGGCGGCTCATTTGCGACCGGGCCTACGCCCATGTTTGAACGCATCATAACGGTCCCGGCGGAAGATTGCTGGTTTGTCTATCCCGCGAAAGAGAAGGCAATGAGGGAGAACCGGCCCGGAGTAGTGGATCAATTTTTTGTTGGCGATCCGATCAAACCGGCGCTCCGAGCACTGTACGTCGGCTTCCGCACAGTGAAACGGAAGTAACTCATCAGCACGGAACGAGCAGAAATTTCTCCCTTCGATCACTTGTCGGAGAGTAAGGGAAGGGAAATATTTCCCACTCTTTTTGCGCCCTCGCTTGACGCACGCATTCCCTCGCTCTTATCTCCGCCCCTGTCTCGCACTGCCTTGATCAATTCTACGCCTGAAAAGCCAAAACACGAGTGCGGCGTCTTCGCCGTGCATGGACATCCGAATGCCGCGTTGATGACCTACTACGGTCTCTTCGCTCTCCAGCACCGCGGCCAGGAGAGCGCGGGCATCGTCACATCCAACGGGACACACGCGCAGTTCAAGCGCCATGTCTCGATGGGCCTTGTATCGCAGGCGTTCAAGGATGTGGACTTCGAAAAAATGGCGGGCACCCGCGCCATCGGACACGTGCGCTATTCCACGACGGGGAGCTCGCACATCACAAATGCTCAACCGCTGATGGTGAATTGTGTGCGTGGGCAAATCGCAATTGGGCACAACGGCAATCTGGTCAACGCCGCTCATCTCCGGCAGGAGTTGGAGGCGAAAGGCTCAATCTTTCAAACCACGGTGGACAGCGAGATCATCCTGCATCTTCTCGCGCAGCCGAGCGAAGGCAGCAATGTGCTCGCCGCTCTTCGCCGCATCCATGGCGCTTTCTCGCTGGTGATGATGACGGAGGAGGAAATCATCGGAGTGCGCGATCCGCATGGCTTCCGCCCGCTTTCGCTCGGGCGATTGGAAAACGGCGGCTACGTCCTGACCAGCGAGACATGCGCCATGGATCTCGTCGGCGCGACATTTGAACGGGATATCGAGCCCGGCGAAGTCATCATCATCAACGAACACGGGGTTCGATCTGAGTTTCCATTCAACGACACTCGCGAGGCGTTCTGTGTTTTCGAATACGTCTATTTCGCCCGTCCCGATTCGATCCTAAACGGCGTCAACGTCGCTCGCGTGCGCACGGAGATGGGCCGCCAACTCGCGAGGGAAACTGGTGTCGAAGCGGACATCGTCGTGCCAGTGCCGGACAGCGGCATCTATGCGGCGCTGGGCTTTGCTGAGGAAATGGGAATCCGCTACGAGCAGGCCTTTGTGCGCAACCACTATATTGGCCGCACTTTCTTGCAGCCTTCGCAGCTCATTCGGGATTTCAATGTGCGCGTGAAACTGAACCTCATTCGCGAAGTGGTGGAGGGGAAACGCGTCGTCGTAGTGGACGACAGCATCGTTCGTGGCACTACCGCGCTCGCCCGCGTAAAACATCTTCGCGAAGCTGGTGCGAAGGAAGTTCACGTCCGAGTGAGTTGCCCGCCGCATAAGCACGCATGTCACTACGGCATCGACTTCCCCGATCCGAAAAAGCTCATCGCCAATCAATTCACCAACGCAGAAATCGCCGGCTACCTCGGTGCCGACAGCGTCGGATATCTCAGCCTCGAAGGCATGGTAAAAT
>JAYSTZ010000297.1:0-3886 GCA_043719365.1 Verrucomicrobiaceae bacterium
AGTCATTCACCGACCCAGCCAAGGCCGGCATCGACTACCAAATCCAAGGCGAATACACGGGCGAAGGCTCGGGCGCTCAAGTCATCGCGCTCGGCGACGGAAAGTTCCGCGTCGTCGGCTGGGACGGCGGACTCCCCGGCACCGCGGCTGAAGCGCAACGCGTTGGCGAGATTGCCGGCGAATTGAAGGACGGGAAAGTCGCATTCAAGAGTGACGAGTGGGACGCGGTCCTCGAAAACGGAACTATCGTGGGAAAGCACGAGGACAAGACTTACACGCTTAAAAAAATCGAGCGCAAATCGCCCACCCTTGGAGCCAAGCCGCCAGCGGGGGCGCTCGTCCTTTTCGACGGAACCAATGCCGACGAATGGAATGGCGGCAAGGTCGGCGCGGATGGATACCTCTCCATGGGCGTGCTCACTAAAAAGCAATTTGGCGACTGCACGCTGCATGTGGAATTCCGCACGCCGTTCATGCCCAAAGCGTCCGGGCAGGGCCGTGGAAACAGCGGCGTGTATTTGCAAAACCGCTACGAAGTGCAGGTGCTGGATTCCTTCGGCCTCAAGGGTGAGAACAACGAAGCGGGCGGGATTTACACCAAGCACAAGCCGAAGGTGAACATGGCATTCCCGCCACTCACCTGGCAGACGTACGACATCGACTTCACAGCCGCGCTTTGGGACGCCGACAAAAAGAAGACCGCGAACGCACGGATCACCGTCCGCCACAACGGCGTGCTCGTCCAAGACAACGTGGAGATCGATAGCGAGACCACTGCCGCAGGGATGAAGGACGGGCCCGGGCCCGGACCGATCCAATTGCAGAACCACGGAAACCCCGTCGCCTATCGCAACATCTGGATCGTCGAGAAGAAGAAGTAGCGGACTTACAGCTTCACGCCGAAGTGGTCGCTATCGACGACGCTCTCGACAAAGCCCGCGACCAGCGCGATGGTCTTCTCTACATCCGAGAGCTGACACATTTCTACCACGCTGTGCATGTAGCGCAGCGGGAAACTAATGAGCCCGCTCGGGATGCCTTCACGGACGTCGAAGATCACGTCCGTGTCCGTCCCGCTATAACGACCACTGCTCTCGTGCTGCAGCGGGATGTTTTTCGCCGCGGCGACTTTCATGATCCGCTTCATCACGTTTGGGTGGTTGCACGTCCCATGGGTGATCGCCGGGCCGCCGCCGAGTTTCACCTCGCCGTGCATGGCGTGTTCGATTCCCGGAGTGTCGGTCGCATGTGTGACATCAAGAACGATCGCGACATCGGGCATGAGCCGGTGCGCTGCCATCTTCGCACCGTAGCCGCCGATTTCCTCCTGCACCGCGTTCACCGCGATGACTGTTGCGGCGGGACGCTTCTCCGCCAATCGCGCGATGACTTGCGCAATAATGAATCCACCAAGCCGATTATCCAGCGCACGCCCGCAGACGCGGTCCTTGCCGAACTCTTCCGCAGAATCAGCATACACCGCTGGGTGCCCGACCCGAAGTCCCATCTCTCGAACTTCTTTGTCGGATGAAGCGCCTACATCGACATACAATTCGTGAATCTTCGGTGCCTTTTCGTCAGCGAGACCGTCTTTGCGCAAATGGATCGCCGTATTCCCGATGATGCCGCGCACCGTCCCATTATCGCCGAGGAAATCGAGCTTCCGCCCGCGCGCCGTCGCGGTGTCACTACCGCCCACCCGGTCGATCCGAACAAACCCTTCTTTGTTGATGTGCTTGATGATGAATCCGATTTCGTCTGCATGCGCTTCAATCATCACCCGCCGGGGCTTCTTCGATTTCCCGTTCAGCGTCGCCCATGCCGTTCCGTAGGCGTCGTTCTCCACCGAGTCGGCAAACTGACCGACATACTTCGCCCATACCCGTTGCCCCGCGACTTCAAAGCCTGTGGGGCTCGGGGTGCGGAGGAGTTCAAAGAGAAATGCTTTAGATTTTGCGTCCATAGTTTGTCGAGAGAGGCAACGCGTCGCGCGAGTGCGTGTCGAGCGCGAAAACACCTCACCCATTGAGGGGGGTGTGATTAAAAGTGGAATGATCCGAAGCCCGGAGAAAGTAGCCCGCGAACCGGAGGTAGCCTGAAAGGCAATCCCTTCGCGGCTTCACACCACCCGCGAAGCGGCACTTCGATTGATTGGTCGCTTCGCGAGTTTTATTCTGCCGCGAAGGGACTCGCGAGCTACTTTGCGCTTCGCGCTATTCCACTTTTAATCACACCCCATTGAGGGTGGCCGATTTCCAAACTCACTTGACGCAAAGACGGGCTTGAGTTTCAGCGCGATCATTTCGGATGCTGCGCGAATGCATCTTCTCGATCAAATTGCGGAATGGATCCTCTCCACGCCGGACAAACTCGCACACGTTAGCAACGAACGTAAAATGTCCTTTGGCGAACTCGGATCGCGTTCCGATGCCCTCGCCTCTTGGCTGGACGCTGAGTTAGGAGGCCGCCGCGTGCCTGTGGCCATTCTCGGCCATAAAGAGCCCGAAATGCTTGTCACGTTTCTCGCAGCGGTGAAGACGGGGCGGCCTTACGTACCAATCGATGTCTCCACTCCCGCAGCACGCGTGGAGCGTGTGATGGAGGTTTCCGAGTCCGGTGTGTTGCTCACGCCGGAGCGCGTCGCAGCACTCACCGCCGATCCCGTATCGTATGACGCCGTCCGCCGTGTGACGGACAATGACCCGTTTTACGTGCTTTTCACCAGCGGCAGCACGGGCGAACCAAAGGGCGTCGTCATCACGCTCGCCAATCTCAATCACTACCTCCAGTGGATGCGCGGTGCCCATGACTTCGTCCCCGGCGGCGAGGTTTTCCTCAACCACGCACCATTCACTTTCGACCTCAGCGTCCACGACATCTACCTCGCGCTCAGCACGGGAGGCACGCTGTTTTCACTGACCAAAGAAACCGCCGCAGACTTCCGGCAACTCTTTGACACGCTGCGGCACTGCGGAGCGACGCAGTGGATGTCCACTCCGTCGTTCGCGCAGATGTGCATGATCGAAAAAGGTTTCGACCAAGCCATGCTCCCAGCCATGCGGCGCTTCTTTTTCTGCGGCGAGACGATGGCTCCCGAGACCGGATCGCAAATGCTGGATCGCTTCCCCGGCGCAGAAGTTCTCAACACATACGGCCCCACCGAAGCAACCATCGCAGTGACGAGCGTTCCCGTGACACGAGAACTCATCGCGCAGTGGAACCCTCTTCCAATCGGTCGAGTGATGCCTGGCACACAGATCATCATCTGCGGAGAAAACGGCCAACCCGTCCCGTCGGGCGAGCGCGGGGAAATTGTGATCGCGGGGCCGAACGTAAGCCCCGGCTATCTGCATCGCGCAGACCTCACGGAAAAAGCGTTCGCGCCGTACCAAGGCGCACGCTGCTATCGCACAGGAGATTGGGGCCGCGACCGCGACGGGATGATCTTTTGCGAGGGACGAATGGACAACCAAATCAAGCTCCACGGCCACCGCATCGAACTCGGCGACATGGAATCGAACCTCCGCGACCTCGAAGAAGTCACAGATGCCGTCGTGCTTCCGGTGAAGAAAGGCGACCGCGTGGATAGCGTCGCCGCGTTCATCGTGCTGCGCGGGGCCAAGCAAGGCAGCGACTTCGAACAGGCAGCAAAACTCAAAACCAAACTCGGCGAGCGTGTGCCTCCTTACATGATCCCGAGAAAGTTCATCTTCCTCGACAGCTTCCCGATGAACGCAAACGGCAAGGCCGATAGGAAAAAGCTCGCTGAGACGCTGGGATAGCCGACGCGGAGGAGCGGTAGTGGCAGTAGTGGCGCTCCGCGCGCTCCCGCTACTCGGCAAGAATCCAGTCGATAGCGATCTTGCCGTCTTCCTTTTTCCACAAC
>JAYSTZ010000298.1:0-1689 GCA_043719365.1 Verrucomicrobiaceae bacterium
CTCTCGCTCGGCGGCATCACCACACTCAGGGATGCCGCCGCCAAATCGCTCGCCAAACACCCGCAGTGCGCGGGGCTTCGTAAATAAACCAATTCGACATGCGCCATTTTTCAAAATCCAAACTCATGGCATTCCGCCAATGCCCGAAACGCCTGTGGCTGGAGATTCATCGTCCCGATTTGCGCGAGGATTCCGCCGCAGCGCAGTCGCGCTTTCAGACCGGATACCAAGTCGGCGAACTCGCACGCCGCCTCTACGACACCGAGCAGCGCGGGGCCGTCATTGACGTGGAAACGGAGGGCTTCGACGCCGCATTTGCCCGCACCGCCGCGCTGCTCGCCGGGGAGCGCCAGCCCGTTTTCGAGGCTGGCTGGTGCGCGGCGGGCGCGCTCGCTTTTGCCGATGTGATGCTGCCGGAAATCGGCGGCGCGTGGCGGATGATCGAGGTGAAATCCACCGCCAGCGTGAAGGCCCATCATCGCGACGACCTCGCCGTGCAGGCGTTCGTCGCGCAGGCCGCAGGCGTGGCGCTCAAGTCCGTCGCATTGGCGCACATTGATACCGCATGGGTCTATCCCGGCAGCGAAGACTACCAGGGCCTGCTCACGGAGAACGACCTCACCGCCGAAACCTTTGCCCGCACCGACGAAGTAAAAGGTTGGATCGCCGGTGCTCAGCGCATCGCAGACCAGCCCACCGAGCCGGAAATCGCCGTCGGTGCCCACTGCCATGCGCCTTTCGAGTGCGGCTTTTGCGACTACTGCCACCGGGGCATCGTCCAGCCGGAGCATCCCCTCCACTGGCTCCCGCGCTTCTCCGCCAAGAAGCAGGAAATGCTCGCCGAACAAGGAGTGGACGACCTGCGCGGCGTGCCGGATAACCTGCTCAACAAAACGCAATCCAGAGTCAAAAAACACACCCTGGCCAAGACGGTATTCTTCGACGCCGCAGGCGCAGCCGCCGACCTCGCCCCGCACGGCTTCCCCGCCTACTTCCTCGACTTCGAGAGCATCCAGTTCGCCGTGCCCATCTGGAAAGGCACGCGCCCCTACCAGCAAATCACCTTCCAATTCAGCCTCCACACCCTCACCGAATCCGGCCCACTCGCCCACACCGCCTTCCTCGACCTCACCGGCAAAGACCCATCCGAGCCATTCGCCACGGCGCTCATCGCCACCTGCGGCGAAAGCGGGCCGGTATTCGTCTATAATGCAGCCTTTGAAAAAACCCGCATCCGCGAACTAGCCACGCGCTATCCCAGCCTAACCCGCTCGCTACTCGCGATAAACGCAAGAGTCGTGGACCTCCTCCCCATCGCCCGCAGCCGCTACTACCACCCCAGCCAGCAAGGAAGCTGGAGCATCAAAGCCGTCCTCCCCGCCGCAATCCCCGAACTCAGCTACGCCCAACTCGACGGCGTGCAAGACGGCTATGCAGCAATGGAAGCCTTCATCGAAGCCATCCAGCCCACCACCACCGCCGAGCGCAAAGCCAACCTCGAACGCCAACTCCACGCCTACTGCCGACTGGATACCCTCGCGATGGTGCGGCTGTGGGAGTTTTTCAGTGGGAGGTGAAAGTGCCTTTTTCAGGCTCATCGCTATTTCCAGTGGGTAAAATCATGAGGGTTTGAGGGAAGGCAGGTTGAGGTTGAGGGATGCGGCTTTGAGGTAGGAGATGGCTCGGAAG
>JAYSTZ010000299.1:0-1688 GCA_043719365.1 Verrucomicrobiaceae bacterium
CTCACGTATCTCGGAGGCAGTGGCTCGTCGCGCTGGCTCCAACTCATCGCCGACAACGACAGCGGTGCCACGCCAAACCACGTGAACTTCACCATCGAAAACGGCGAAGGCCTCTGGCTCTTCACCAGTACCGGAACCCAGCTCGACGCCGTCGCAGTCACCGCACAAAGCGGCGGCGCATCACAAGGCCGCCTCGCCGATGGCAGTGCCACGATTGTCGCCCTCCTGCCCACGCCCGGTGCCGCCAACCAATCCGCCAGCACCGACACCGACGGCGACGGAATCCCCGACCTCTGGGAACTCGCCAACGGCCTGAACCCCAATAGCGCCGCCGACGCAACCCTAGACTCCGATGGCGACGGACAGTCAAATAAAGCCGAGTATCTCGCCGGAACGAACCCACAACTGCCCGGCAGCAAACTCTCCGCAAGCGTCGCGAAAACCGTCACACCCGGCCAATACGCCATCACTTTCACCGCCATCGCTGGCAAGAGCTACACCGTCCGCTACAAAGACGATCTCCTTGCCGCGACGTGGACCACACTCCAGCAAGTCAGCGCCCCCGCGAGCGATACAGTCACCACGATCAACGACACGCCCGGCGTGCCAAAGCGCTTCTATCAGGTCGTCACACCGCAGCAGCCGTGATTCGACTGTGGGCTGCGCGGGTGTGACCGCCCCGAAAACAAAGACATTCTGCCGTCGCCGAGGACGCCCCAGCAGGCTCTGGCACTCCACGGAATCAACTCGCTCGCAATGCCTCCCTAATGCTCGTGATCGTCTTTTTTGCCGCGCTGTCCGCATCTGGAAGCGGGAGGATTTCTGCGGAAAGATATCCGCTGTATCCGATGGCCCGCAGCGCTTCCACGATCGGCGTGATCGCCGTATGCCCGTCGCCGATTGCCCGGCGATTCGAGTCAGCAAAATGAACATGCCCCACCATCGATCCGCAGACCTCCAGCGTCGCAGCAATGTCCGCTTCTTCGATCGCCATGTGGAAAAGATCGCACAGCAGCTTCACGTTGCGGGTGCGGAGCGAGCGAAGGAAATTCGCCGCGTCGCCCTGACGATTGAAAAGGTTCGTCTCATACCGATTCAACGGCTCGTAAAGGAAAGGAACATGGTGCTGTTCGGCGAGCTCTCCGAGTACCTCCAGAGACTCCGCTAACCAACCCAGCGCTTGCTCCCGGGCGACCGGCGCATCGTATCGTCCTTGCATCGAACCGAGAATCGCAGGCGCACCGAAGCCACCCGCGAGTTCGATGATCGCCTCGACGAACTCCCGTGCTTTCGCCCGGTTCTCCGGATCAGGCGAGGTCAGCGAATACTTGTGCAGAACCCAGCCCGCGCCCGTGCCGATCGCGGCGACCTTGAGTCCGTGATGGTCGAGTAACGACTGGAGTTCCGCGATATCGATCGCATTCGCTGCGGGCGGGAATATCTCCACTGCATCGAAGCCGGCTTTCGCCGCGCGGGCGCAGCCATCGGCCAGACCTTCGTGGAAGACGAACGGGCCAAGCTTGGCTTCAGGAACGAGACAGATGGTGATGGCGCTTTTCATAATGTGCAGATGATACAGCGTTTCTTCCGGCCAATTGTCAAAATCGGACACTCACTCAATCGCGAAGGAATCGCAGGATTTGCAATTCCCTGCCAGTCCTCGTAGCGCGCCTACGAAAACACGCGGC
>JAYSTZ010000300.1:0-3884 GCA_043719365.1 Verrucomicrobiaceae bacterium
CCCGCTTCGCCACACGGGGTGCGCCGATGGTGAGGGGCAGGGGACCGCCAATTGCTTTGCTGAGGTTTGCGTGGCTGGTGGAATCGCCCGCGCTGTCGAGGAACCATAGCACGCCGCCGCCGTTGAACATGAAAGTCGCGAGATCCTTCGCGGCACTTTCCGAGAGCGCGCCGGCTCGTGCGATGACGACTTTCTTGACCTGAGCCAGCTTCGCGGAGTTGAGCGCAGCGCTGCCGATTTGCTCCGGCCGCAACGAGCCTTCGCGACCGTCAAATGGGTTCAGCGCAACTCGAAGAAAATCCGGCGAGGTGTTGTCGGCATCGGTCACGAGCAGGACGCTTTCCTTATCCGCGACGCTCAAAACAAAGTGATAGCGATTGTCCTCCGGGAGGTCGTCGGACGGGAGCGATACTTCGCAAAGGTGCGGCCCCGGCGTGCCCGCGGGAATCGGAATCGCGACTTTGCTCGAAGACCACGCGCCGACAAACGCATCGCGCTCAAATGCAGCGCCGCCATCGATAGTCACTCGCAATGGTGCTTGCAGCGGTGTGGACGAGAAATTCCCCATCTCGATTTCTATCGGCACGGTGTCGCCGACGAGCACACGCGATAGTGTGGGACGCGCGGAAAGCACTGCGGTGTTTTCGCGGGTGGCTTCTGCGCATGGGTTCCAGAAAAGCCGGGCCGCCGGCGGCAGTGCGGTGTAGTCCACGCCAGCCCAGTTCTTCCGCTGAAAGTCCGAGAGGTAATAGACTTCGGCATTCGCAGGGTCCCGCCCGAGCAGCCGTGCTGCGGTCGCATTGGCCACGGAGAAATCCGCACCGCCGACGCCCGCCTTCAGCTCGCGCAGGAACGTGCGGGCTTGCGAGTGATTGCGCGACCAATCGAAGAAGCATGTCGCGGGAGCCGGACCGGCGACGATGATATTGCACACATCGTTTGCTCCAAGGCCGGAAAGAATCTGGTCGCCCGCGGTGATGGCGCGCTGCCGTGCAGTCTGACCGCTGCGGTGCTCCATCGAAAGCGAGTGGTCCAAAATGATGAGCACCATCCTTCCTCGCTCGCCCGCGGTGAGCCCACCAAAACGCGGCAGCACGGGCTTTAGAAAGGCGAGCAAAAGAAGCACGAGAAAGATCGTGCGAATCACCATCAGGATGCGGTGCCGCCATTTGTAAAAGCGCGAGCGTTGCGCCGTTGTCTCGCGGATGAGCGCGATGGACGAAAACTCAAAGAGTTTAGGGAACTGCTTGTTGAGCAGATGGATCAAAAGCGGGATTGCCGTGACCGCGAAGATGCCGCCGAAGATACCCGCATTCGTGAACGTCATGCCCGTTTCCCCCGGAAGCCGATGTATGCCTCGATTGCATCCATGTAAGGACGGCGTGTATCGACGAGTTGATGCTGGATTTGCATAAGGTCCGACTCGCGTGCGAGCGCCGCGATTTCCTCCTGCATCCTTGCCTGATACGCCGCACGAATATCGTCGGCATCCACATGCACGGTTTCCCGAGTCTCGGAATCCACGAATCGCGCGGCGGAATTTCCGGGAAGATTCAATTCATCGGCGTCGAGCACTTGCAGGAGAAAAATATCGAACCGTCGATGCAAAAACCGGCTCAACGCGTCGAACAGCGCCGGGCGGTGGTCGAGGAAATCGCTGATCAGCACAAGCCGTCCGCGCTTTTTGCAAAGCGGCACGGCTTCATGAAGTGCAGCGGCGAGACCGGTGGTGCTTGCCGGAGTGGTGCGCGACAGTTCCGTGACGAGACGGTGCAAATGCCGCCGCGTGCCGCCGGGCGGGAGGAATGCCTTCACTTTCTCTGCAAAGATGCCGAGCGCGGCTTTGTCGCCCTGTTTTTGCATGAGATACGCCAGCGATGCGGCGATCCGCGAGGCGGTTAGAAACTTTGTCGGACGCCCCGGTCCGGCGTAGCGCATCGACGCGCTGGCATCGACGAGCAGGTAGGCGGTCATGTCCGTTTCGTCCTCGTATTGACGGACGAACAGCCGCCGCGTGCGACCGTAAACACGCCAGTCGATCCGGCTTAATGGGTCGCCCGGCGAGTATTCTTTGTAGTCGGAAAACTCAGCGCTGCTGCCGGTGTAGGGCGATTTATGACGCCCCGAGTAATAGCCCTCCACCGCCGCCTTCGCGAAAACGAGGAGGTTGTCGAAGCGCTCCAGTTCATCAAAGTCGAGGAGGCCCGCGGACGCCCCTTTTTTGCGCCGGGCCTGAAGCGCATTCGCCACCGCTCCGATATTCCAAGGCTTTGGCGCTGCTTCGCTCACAGCCAGGAGTTTTGCTTCAGCCAGAAAATCAGATCCTTGCCCCACGGATGCACATCGTCAGCGGCGACTCCGTTTTTCCCGCTGCTGAGGCCGATTCCGTGCGGGCCTTTCTGGTAAACGTGGAAGTCCCACGCGACACCCGCTTTTTGTAGGGCGCTCACAAATCGCAGGCTGTTCTCCACGGGCACAGCCTTGTCTTCTTGCGTGCTCCAGACGAAGCACGGCGGCGTGTCTTTCGTCACTTGCTTCTCGCTGGAAAGATACTCGACGAGCTTCGGGTCTGGGTCTTTGCCGAGGAGATTGTTCTTCGAGCCGCCGTGTGTCACGCCGTCCTCCATGGTGATGACTGCGTAGCACAAAATGCCGAAGTCCGGACGCGATGAGACTTTCTCCACGGCATCGGTCGCCGCTGCATTTCCTGCATCGAAATGGGTGATCGCCGTGCTCGCCAGATGCCCTCCGGCGCTGCTCCCCATGATGCCCACGCGTGCAAACTGCGCGGGATTTGCGCGGACCATGCGGATCGCGCGTTGTGCATCATTGAGCATCGCGGGGTGACGGTATCCTTTGCTGCCGAGGCGGTATTTCAAAACGAACGCAGCCACGCCATTTTGCGATAGATAGTTCGCGTAGCCCTCGCCTTCATGTCCCGCAAGTCCGCCGTAGCCGCCGCCCGGACAGATCACGATCGCCGTGCCCGAGCCTTTGCCATCCGCGGGGACATACGGCGTCAGCGTCGGGATGTCCTGATCTGCCTGCCCGAGAGCGCCGGGCGCGTCTCCCTCCCAAAGTCGGACCGGTGCGCCGGGCGCAGCGTGAAGCGTGGAAGTGGTGAGCAGGACGGCGAGGAAAGAAGCAAGTTTCATCACTGCGGAGGCTGGCGGATCCGCGATGCCCGTGACTAGCAGAAAATGGAATCCCGACAAGTAGGGATCCTACCTGTGGGGCCATTGGGGTGTGATTAAAAGTGGAATGCTGCTGGTAGTAGAACAGGCATCCTGCCTGTCGGGGTGGGATGGGGCTTCCAGCCCGTCCAGAGCGAGGTGCAGGAACCTTTGCGGTGGCCTTTGCGGAGGACGAGGGGAAACTGGACAGGCTGGAAGCCCATCCCACTCCGACAGCCTAGAAGGCTGTCCTACTACCGTCGCGCGTCGCGCTTCCATTCCACTTTTAATCGCACCCGGGCCATTCGGCGTCGTACCGGATGAAGTCCCGGTTGATCGAGAAACGCCCTCCGGCCCCCAGCAGTCGGTTGAACGTCAGCATTCGTCACTCCACGATGGCTCTGTCTGCCATTTCTAAATTTCTGATAACCCCAACATTCGTGATTTCCACGTTGAATCTCGATGACTATTAGCTGGACCGAGCGATGAGAAACCAGTATTCCTCGTTGCCGTCGATGCATCCCAGCCACCTTCCATCTAGACCGGACTCCACTCGCAGCAAGCTCCTGTTTGCTTGCTCTGCGGGCTGCGCTTCGACCGCCGTTGTAGGGACTCAGCGCAACGGATTCAGCGCAACGGACTCAGCGCAACGGACTCAGCGCAACGGACTCAGCGCAACGGACTCAGCGCAACGGACTCAGCGCAACGGAC
>JAYSTZ010000004.1:0-4995 GCA_043719365.1 Verrucomicrobiaceae bacterium
ATGGCATGGAGCGCTGCGTGAAGATGCTCCGGAGAAAACGAGCCTGGAGCCGCGATTGCGCAGCGCTTCGGGAAGAGATCGTGCTATTCACTCGCGAACATACACGCATCGAATCGGAAAGAGCCCCTAGGGAATTCTTCCTCTACGTCGCATAGCCCATGACTATTTTTGAAAGAATCGCAGCCCGTCAGATTCCTGCTTCCATCGTGTACGAAGAGGCGGATTTCCTGGCGTTCCACGACATCAACGCCCAGGCCCCGGTGCATGTGCTCATCATTCCAAAACGGTGCATTCCGCGCGTCGCGCTCGCGTCTGCGGATGATGCGGAACTCCTCGGCCGGATGCTTCTGGCCGGGCGCGCCATTGCGGAAAAGCTCGGAGTGCTGGAGAGCGGCTATCGACTGGTCATTAATACCGGGCGCGATGCGGGCGAAAGTGTGCCACATTTGCATATCCATCTACTAGCCGGGCGTCCCATGTCTTGGCCACCCGGATAATACCAATGAACACCCAAACACAAAACCGCTTTGAAGAGATCCGAAGGGTCGTCGTAACCGGCATCGGAGTCATCGCACCGAACGGCAATACGCTGGAAACGTTCTGGGACAGCGTCGTCGCAGGCAAAAGCGCTGCGGCACCCGTGGAGAAATTCGACGTCTCCCAACTCCCCGTGAAATACGGTGCCGAAGTGCGAAATTTCTGCATGAGTGACTATGTGGACGCCAAGGAAGGGCGATATGACAGGACGATCCAATTCGGCTTAAGCGCGGCTTCGCAGGCGATGATTCACTCGCGCCTCGACATGAAGGCGGTGGACCCCGAGCGGGTCGGGATCGTGGAAGGCACGACGATTAGCGGCTCCGAGAGCGTGATGAAAACTCAGAAGATTTTTCTAGCAACGGGCGACTATCGAAAAGTACACCCCTACAATGTCGTCGCCGGATATTGTGGGGAGGGCAGCAGCATCATCAGCCAGCATCTGGGCATTCAAGGCGCAGCCATCACCTACTGCTCCGGCTGCGCATCTGGCAATGACTCCATCGGGCACGCGTCGAAATTGATCCGTCACGATGAGTTCGACGTAATGCTCGCGGGCGGTGCCGAGGAAATGCACGAGATGCTGTTCGTGGGCTTTTGCAAACTGCGCTCAATGAGCGAGTGGATCGGTGAGCCGGGGCGGGCGATGCGTCCATTCGATCGCTCGCGAGATGGATTTGTTCTCGGCGAAGGCGCCGCATTTTTGCTACTGGAAGAACGCAATCACGCGCTGGCAAGGGGCGCGACGATTTACGCGGAGATTCTGGGCCATGGCAGAACATCCGAGGCTTATCACCCCACTTCGCCGCATCCAGAAGGCGTCGGATACCGCGCTGCAATGGAGCGCTCGCTCAAAGATGCGCAAATTACTCCGGACAAGATTTCGCACATTAATGCGCACGGCTCGGCGACCAAGCAGAATGACCCGATCGAGACGAAGGCGATCCGATCCGTTTTCGGCGATCACGCGCGAAATCTTTCGGTGACCGCCACAAAGCCGATTACTGGACACCTCATGGGTGCCTCCGGAGCCGTGGAGGCCGTCGTGACGGTGATGACACTCCACAAGCAAAGCATTCCGCCCGTATTGAATCTCGCGGACCGTGATAACGGCTGCGATCTCGACTATGTCACCACCGCGCGACCATATCCGGTCAAAACGGCACTGTGCGTGAATGCGGGATTTGGAGGAAGGTATTCGAGTCTCGTGTTCGGAGAAGCTGACGTTTCCCCATGAATTTCATCCTCAACGCCGCACTCGCGGCGGCAATAATTAACGCGGTGCTCGCGGGTTTCGTCCTTTACACGAACCCGCGTTCCACGATCAACCGGGTTTACGCACTGTGGGGCGGAAGCGTCTCAATTTGGAATTTCGCGGCTTTTTTCAAGAGTTTTGCAAACGTCACTGCATCTCAAGCGACCATGTGGGTCAGCATTATCCAGGGTGCCGTTATTTTTCTCCCGCTGACGCTCGCCCATCTGGGACAGCTCATCATTCACAATCGGACGCCCCGCTGGATATGGGCGTTTTACGCGGTCCACGTCGGACTTTTTCTAAGCCTGATTTTCACACCCTACTACATGACGGGAGTTCAGAAGATCTCAGCACTTGGGTGGTGGTCGATCGCGGGACCTTTATTCAAGGTCTATCTGGCATCTTACGTCGCACTCACATTTCCACTTCTCTTCCGCCTGCCTGTGTATGCTTGGCGGGCAGAATCGACGCGCCGCTCTCAGTTGCTCATTCTTTGGTTCTCCATTCTCACGCTTTGGCTTTCCGGCACCAACGACATGTTGCCGATTCTGGGGCACACGGTCTATCCGGGCACCAGTATTCCGTTTATTCCGCTGGGCAATTTCGGTGCGATTTTTTACGGCATCGCTGTGGCCTACAGCGTCTTGCACCATCAGTTGCTCGACATTTACTATGCGTTTAGCCGGGCATCTTCCGTCCTGCTTCGGGTCTGTTTTGTCGTCGCGATCAACCTTCTGCTTCTGGTCGTAGGCGCGGCATTCAGCCCCGGCAGCTTTGATGCATACGAAATGCGGATTGCGATGCTCGCGGTCGCCCTAAGCACTCTCACCGCGACCTACCTTTTTCCGAAGCTGCTAGACGGACACATTGAGCGAATCGAGCGTGCTCTCATGGGGGACCGATTTGAACTGCCGGACCGGGTGCGCGGATTTATCGAGTCGATGAAATGGCGACTCGACCTCACGTCCGTTCTCGATGAATTAGCCAAATTCCTCGCAGGCACGTTTAGACTCCGCGGATTCTCGGTAGTCCTTCTGGGCGAAACCCGACGTGACTTTTCCGTGGTTCGCTCTTTTCCACCGCGATCACCCCAGTTGCTGCCCAATCTCCACAATGACGGCACCATTTTTACTCCACCGCCGGACTCCAGTGGAAGATTCATCATCCTACAAGACAAGCCGGGCGACGGTGAGCCCGATCCTCAGGCGAAGATTCGCTCTGAGATTTACGGACTAGAGGGGCGAGTCGTCTTCCCCTTCAGAGTCGAGGAGCAGCCGCTAGGCCTTCTTCTCGTCGGTGACAAGCAAGGCGGAGCCAAGATTTCTTCCGAGGAAGCGCGACTGCTAAGCGAGATTGCAGTAAATATAAGTCTTGTAGTAAACCAAATATCTCTGAAAAATCAGATAATGCGCGCACAGGAACTGGATCTGATCGGGCGAATGTCCCAAGGGATGGCTCACGACCTCAACAATCTAACAACGCCAATTTCCACCCTCCTCCAGTTGCTGGAGGAAGGAGGATCGGCCGATGAGCTTCGGGAGGAGCTGGTCCCTGTGGCGCAGCGGAACATGCAAAAGATGCGCTCATACATCCGGGAATCGCTCTTCTTTACCGAGAATCTACGCCTAGACGTCAACCCCCTCCGCCTCGACATTCTCATTCAGACCATCGTCAAAGACGCAGAAGCCACGAAACGCAAAGGGAAGAATATCCACTACGAGACCGACCTCGCAGAGGAAGTGCTTGCGTCGCTAGACGCCGTCCTTATTCAGCGACTCCTCTCCAACCTCATTTCAAATGCCGTGGACGCGTCCCACGAAGGAGCGACCATTCAAGTTACGCTAGATCGGCTAAAAACCGAAAAAGGACGCGAGTGGGTGCGCATCCAAGTCATCGACAACGGACCGGGCATTCCGCCGGAAATTCGTTCACGAATTTTTGAGCCCTACTTCTCCACAAAGAAAACCGGCGACGATGAACGTGGCTTCGGACTCGGACTGCCCATCTGTCAAAAAATCGCGGCCCTTCACGGCGGCACCCTTACTCTTACCAGCGAAGTTGGCAGGGGAACCATATTCTCACTCGATGTCCCCTGCCGTCCGTTAGCCAAACCCATAGTCTCCGAACCACCTTCCAAAGTCGCGTAGCCATAGATGCATACAGTTCTCGTAATCACATATCAGCCCAATTTCGGAATCGCCATTACGGCGGCCCTCGACCCCGCCCGCTGGCGCGTCCTCATTCACGAAGACGCTGCCAGTGCCTCCCCGCTGTTCACCCGGCAGGCTGTCGATGTAGTATTGCTGGACGTCGATCTCAATGATGCACAAATCATTCGCTCTCTAAAAGAGATCCATGAACGCGCAGGCACAGTCCCGACCATCGTATTCTCCGTGGACAGCAAGCGACATTGGGAAGAAGAAGCCTATCTATTGGGAGTCGCACACATTTTGGAGAAGCCCGTTCGCGCCAGGCTCCTGAATCACCTGCTCGACAAACTCCTCGGCAATTCCAACGAGATAGCAATCGTGCCGCAGCGTCTTCAAATGGTTCTGCCGCCCGCGCAGCCCCCGGCCATTGCCGCTACCCCGCCCGTTCGTCAGCTCGACAATCTCCGCCGGTTCTCCTCGCTCCTCATTCACAGTCTGGACGCAAAATCTCTCCTCTACCATGCGCTCCAGCAACTCCGCGAAGCCCTCGGGGTGAACCGCGCAGCCGTTTTCCTGCGAAGGCCCGACGGAATTAATACCGATGGCGCACCGTCGTCCGATGACCATTGGCTCCGCGCCGTCCAGGCAGTCGGGCACGAGCCCAGCATCCTCCAGCACTTCGCCCTCTCGCTCTCCAGTGGACTCGGTGCCCACCTGCACCGCAACAGCCGCATCCTTCGCAGCACGAGCCACGAAGCCCTTTCGAGCCGCGAGATCATGCGCGAATTCGAAATCCTCGGCAGCTCCATTGCAGTGCCCATCATGGAGAGGGACACATTCGTCGGCATCCTTCTCCTCGACGAACGCATCACCGGCGGAACCTTCGGCGATGAGGAACTCCTGCACCTTTTCCACTGGCTTGAAGAACTCGGGACCGCACTTCGCAACTGCTGGCGGCACGAGCAACTTTCAGCAGGCCACGGCCTGATCGACGAGATCATCGCGTCGCTCGGCAGCGGCTGTGTCGTCGTCGCCTCCAATCGCGGAATCATC
>JAYSTZ010000031.1:0-2142 GCA_043719365.1 Verrucomicrobiaceae bacterium
CTCAGCGATTGGTGGCTCAGTGACTCCCTTGCGAATCCACAGAAATATCGCATCCCCGCGGGGACGACGATTGCACCCGGCGGCTACGTGGTTTTCGAAGAGAGCCAATTCAACGTCGGCGCGAACGCATTTGCTTTGAGCGCCAATGGTGATGACGTGTTGCTTTCCTCCGGCAGTGCAGCTGGTGAACTCACCGGCTACTCGGTCTATGCCGGATTCGGCGCATCGGAAACAGGCGTCTCGATGGCACGATTCTCAAATTCCGAAAGCCCCCCGAGAACGTTTTTCGTTCAGCAAAAAACACCGACGCTTGGCGCGGCGAATAGCGGACCGAAAGTCGGGCTCGTCGTCATCACAGAGCTCCACTACCAACCGAGCGGCACCGCCTCCGAGTTCATCGAGATTCGCAACAACAGCAACACGCCCATCCCGCTCTTCGACCCCGCGAACCCTGTAAACACATGGCGCATTCAAGGCGTGGACTTTAGTTTTCCAACCGGGCTGACTATGCAACCGCGGGAGTTTTTCATCGTCTCGGCAATTGCTCCGTCCGCCTTCCGCACGGCCTACGGGATTGCGGCGGCTGTCGAAGTTTTCGGCCCGTATGCGCCGGCGGAATTGCTCAACACCGGCGAACGCGTCGCCCTGCAAAAGCCCGGCCCTCCTTACCTGAACGGATCAGGCCAGACAGTGGTCCCATACATCGACGTCGATTTCGTCACCTACTCGAACGTCGCGCCATGGCCCACGCAACCCGCCGGCAGCGGGCGGTCGCTGGAGCGGGCGAGCGCGTCCGCTTTTGGTGACGACAAGAACAGTTGGAGAGCGTCCTCAACGAATTCGGGCAACGCAGGCAGGCTGGGAACCGTGCCGTTTTCCAACTGGCAAAGCCAGTGGTTCACCGCGGCCGAAAGCGCCATCAGCGGAATCAACGCTGACGCCGATGGCGATGGAATAAGCAACGGCCTCGAATACGCGCTCGCGAGAAACCCGCGCATTCCCGACACGTCGGACATCTTGGTGTCCACGATGGAAATGGACGCGGAAACGGACCGTTCCTCACACTTTCATACCGTCGAAGCCTCTCCATCCAAGCGACTGTTCTCATTCCGGAAGTAACCGGAACACCCGGCAGCACATGGCTCTCGGGGGCCGGCAACACTCTCCAAATGGGAGCCTCTGTGAACAACGGCGATGGCAGCGAGACGCTCAAATTCCGGGACACCACGCCGGCATCCGGTGCAACCCAAAGGCACATCCGCCTCCGTGTGACATTGCCGTAAACGCTCATTTCACAGCTTGCTGAGCCGAAGGAAATGGGCGAAAGTCAGCCTCGTAACGATAAGCACTCCAGCCATTTCCGACACCAACTCCAACAGAATATGAAAGCCAAATCCGCTCTGCAAATCATCGCATCGACGTTCACAATTCTTTGCGCCAATGCCGTCGGACAGACTCCGAACCTGGTCGCAAACAACGACACCATCATTACGACAACCACCCGCGGGCCCCTCTTCATCAACACGCTTCTCAGTAACGATACCGACGCCGACAATGATCCAATCAAGATTCTCAATGTTGGCCCCGCGCGGTTTGGAAAGACTGAACTGAGATCTGGAAATACCGTTGCTTACACCCCGGGTCGGTTCTTCACCGGCGAGGATTCATTCACCTACCGGATCAACGACCGGCCCAATGGGAGCGGTAACTCAGCGACAGGAACCGTCCTGATTCGAAACCCGTTCCTCATCGGCAGGGGCATCTACGCCACAAGCGTATCCGGTGAAGGTGGCTCGCACGATGTCTCGGGCTACATCGCGGCAAACGTCACTCCATCCGGAAAATTCACCTGCACATTCCGCTTCGCTGGAGACTCGTTTCGATTCCGAGGCCAGTTCGATTTAAGCGGGAATTTCTCAGGTTCGATTTCGCGGCATGGCCTTCCATCCCTCCAAGTCGCGCTCCTTTACGCAATCAATGGCGAAGTGCGCGAAATCACGGGCTTCGTCACGGCAGGCGCGCAGAATATTCCTTTCACAGCCCCCAAAGTGAGTTGGTCGTATCAGAACACGCCATTCGCGACCGGGCGATACACATTCGTGCTGCCTGCGCCAAACACTGCCGCGACCACCCCGCAAGGTG
>JAYSTZ010000301.1:0-1687 GCA_043719365.1 Verrucomicrobiaceae bacterium
GGCGTTCTGCTGATTGTTTTTTCGCTTCGAACCCCAGATTCTGCACGCCGTCTCCGTCCATATCCGCGAGCGATTCCAACTGCTTTGCGTCCATCGCGACTCCATCTTTCGCCATCCTGCCCAGCATCACCACTCCACGACCCTTGTCCGCGCCTGTGCTCAAGCGGTCCACGCTTAGCGCTTCCGGCTTCGCTGCGGGGGCGGCCGCACCTGGAGGCATCGGCGCTGCTGCGGCATCGGCTCGCAGAGCGGTCTTTACTTGCTCCATTTTGAATCGCGCGGTCGCAAAAGACGTGACACCTCCCGCCTTGCCTCCGCCTTCGGGCGTCGGCGTGACCGCGCCAAGTCCGGCACTTTCTGCTTCCGACTCTTCCATTTCTCTTCCACGCAGCGCCGTCTCGAAGAGCCGGTCCTGTTCTTCCGCATTGGGCGGGATGAGTTCCCAAAGCTCGCGGAGACTGCGGGAAATATCGGCGGCGTTCGCTTTGATCCGCGTCGCCAGCAGCGCGCGCTCCACAGCATTCAGCTTCGCAAATGTGGAAGGCTCCAAGTACCGCGCCATGTCCGCGCCGAGGAGGAAGTCGTCCATGAAAGTCTTATCCTTCTTGTTCGCGAGATACGGCTTCACGACTGCGTCGAAAAAAGCGGGGTCTTTTCGCGAGAGGAAAAAGTGCAGCTCGTGGCAGGCAAACTCCGAAACCTTCGCCCGCTTCTCGTCGTCCTTGAGCTTTGGCCAATTCAACAACCACTCGAAGTTCGCGAGCTTCCCGTCACCGCTCAGCGTGGTGAACAGCGAGTGGATGCCGCCGAGCGTGTCGTAAGTCTCCAGCTCGCTCGTGAGGATGTCGGCGAGCGTGAGCTGTTCGCCCTTCGCGAGGACGCTGACTTCCTTGCGCTGGGTGAATGGCTTCGCCGGATCGAGCGCCTTCGCCAAGCGCAAGTCACCGAACTTCGTCGCCACCTCCGGCAGTGCAAACGTGAGCCACACGGCGTTGCCGAGGTCTTCCGCATACACCTGCACATGCTGCCGGTCGCCGAGACGCTCCCGCGGGATTTTAAGCGTGCCGTCGGCTTCGGGGATGAGATTGAAGATCACCGCTGCCGAACTGGCGAGGAAGTCGAGATTCGTATCTGCCGCCGCGCCGCCGGGAATTCCCTGCGGGTCCAGCGCCGCTGCCTCAGCCGGCGCTTTTTTCATCGCGCCGCCGCGGCCGCCAGAAGTGCTGCCGGCTTGCTGGCCTTGCTGCTGCGCGAGTTCGTTCAAGTCCGTGTCGCGGACTTCCCACGGATTCAACAGCAGACCGGGACGCGTGAGCATATTGCCGGGAAGCAGCTTCGCGTAGCGGCGGTCGAGGATGTAGCGATACTCGTCGCCGATCTCGCGTCCGGCGGAGAAAAGATTCGGGTTCCGCGCAGGCACACCTTCCGCCGCGCCGAAGCGCGCAAAGCCGCCGAGCCCTTGGAAAATGCCGCGTCCCGCCTCAAAGCGCGTCGCCGCGATGTGGACGCGGGTGAACGGCGTGACGTTCGCGAGTTTGATGGTGATGAACTTGTCCGCGTCCGGTTCGATGAGTTCGCCGTTAGCCTTTACTCCCCGAGCAGCCCACTCGCCTGTGACACTGATGATTTGCAGCGGCGCTTCCGCCTTCGCCTGCAAATTGCGGGAGGCTCCGAGATACCAGCCGTT
>JAYSTZ010000302.1:0-1685 GCA_043719365.1 Verrucomicrobiaceae bacterium
CGTCCACACCAGCATCGAGCGCCAGCGCGAAGGCGCAAAACTCGTCAACGGCCCCGACGCCCGCTGCATCGAGATTTGGAACAACGTCTTCATCCAATACAACGCCAACCCCGACGGCACCTTCTCCCCGCTTCCCGCCCAACACGTCGATACCGGGATGGGCTTCGAGCGCGTCGTCTCCATCATCCACGGCACGAAAAACTTCACCGACTTCGAGAACGCCCGCATTTCCAACTACGACACCGACGTTTTCCGCCCCATCTTCGATGAAATCGAAAAGATGAGCGGGAAAACCTACCGCAGTACGCTCCCAAACAGCCCTACCGCACCGCATCCCGCCGACCAAACGGCCTCCGGCAGCTCTGTCGGCACCCATCCCGCCGAGCAGATCCCCTCCGACAGTCCTGTCGGCACCCATCCAGCCGGGCAGATGCCCTCCGACAGTCCTGTAGGGGGCCATCCGGCCGACCAGATGCCCTCCGACAGTCCTGTACGAGGGCATTCTGTTGAGAAAAGCGAGACAGACAGTCACACTTCTCCTCTGTCGGACGCCAAAAACAGCGAAAACGGGCAAAAAACGCCCGTTTCGCCTGAACAGATCGCAATCGACATCGCCTTCCGAGTCATCGCCGACCACATCCGCACCCTCAGCTTCGCCATCGCCGACGGCATCCAGCCCGGCAATAACGACCGCAACTACGTCCTGCGCCGCATCCTCCGCCGCGCCGTCCGCTACGGCCGCACGCTCGGCTTCCGCGAGCCCTTCTTCTACAAACTCGTGGACGTCCTCGCGCAGCACATGGGCGACGTCTTCCCCAACCTCCGCGAAAAACAGCAGCTCGTGAAAGACACGCTCAAGCGAGAGGAGGAGTCGTTCAACAAGACGCTGGATAAAGGCATCGCCCTGTTTGAGGCGGAAGCCGCACGAATCACGGGAGACGATGCCATTGCGAATGACGGTGCGCGGGGTAGCGCACGCTTCCAGCGTGCCGGTGACGGCATCCTGCCGGCACCAGCCCGTTACTCAAAGCGCAACCTCCCCCACTACGAGCGACCCCACGGAATCTACCACGCTACATTTACCACTCGGGATAAGCGTGTCCTTTCCCCGGCTGCTCGCGACATCACACTCAACGCACTGCTCCACTTTGATCGCGTCCGCTACGATCTCTTCGCGGCAGTCGTGATGCCTGACCATGTGCATGTGCTTTTCCAACCGTGGATAAAGTCCACGAATGCGGATCAGACGCACGTTTTCTGGAGCCTCACGGAGCTGCTCCACTCGGTAAAATCTTTCACGGCCAATGAAATCAACAAAGCCGAGGGAAAAACGGGCGAGGCTGTTTGGGAGAAGGAATCGTATGATCGGCTGATGCGCGGCGATGAGGATGTGGAGGAGAAGTTTCACTATATTTGCCGCAACCCGGAGAGCGAGGGATTGCAGGATTATCAATGGTTGTGGACTTGGAGTGACAGGAAGGCGCTTTCCACGGGCGGTACTTCGCAGGATGCGAAGCACAACACGCTGGAAGCGTGCGCTACCCCGCGACAGATCTCCGGCGCATTCGCGTTTCGTCTTTATGACGAGCAGGGCTTCCCGCTCGACCTCACCGAACTCATGGCGCGCGAACGCGGGCTGACGGTGGATACGGCGGGCTTTGAGAAACACATGGAAGAGCAGCGCA
>JAYSTZ010000303.1:0-3879 GCA_043719365.1 Verrucomicrobiaceae bacterium
TGGGCTTCCAGCCTGTCCAGTTTCCCCTCATCCCTTCGCAAAGGCCACCGCAAAGGCTCCTGCTTGTCGCTCTGGACGGGCTGGAAGCCCCATCCCACCGCGACAGGAAGGATGCCTGTCCTACTACAGCAGCATTCCACATTTAATCACACCCAGGCTGCTCCCCCGCAGAAATTAATCCCTCGCAAGGTCGGATTACTGGTGTAGCATTCCCGCCCTTTATGATTCCAAAATCTGTCCCGGCGCTCGCGATGGCGATTGTTTGCGCACTTCCATCACTCGCCACCGCACAAGACAAACCCGCCCCGGCCAAACCTGCTCCGCCAGCCACCGCGCCAGCCGAGAAGCTCCCGCCGGAATTACTGGCGGTAGTGGACGGAGAAAAAATTACGAACACGGAGGTCGAAGCGCAATTGAACAAAATGCTCGCCGGCCGTGGAATGCCTCCCGATTCAATCCCGCCCGAGCAAAAGAAAATGATCGTCCGCAACATCGTGGATAACATGGTTTCGGACCGCCTCATTACCAATGCATCAAAAGGAGTTGAAGTCCCGGACGCCGACTTCGATGCCGAGCTGAAAAAACTCACGGAAGCGCGAGGTGACATCGAGACGTTCTCAAAGAGCCAGGGCATGACCGTCGTCCAACTCAAAGGCGAACTCCGCAAGATGATGCAGCAGCGCAAGTGGATGGACAAAGCGCTCGAAGGCAAGGCCCCAGAGGTCTCCGACACGGAAGCGAAAGAGTTTTTCGACAAGAACCCGGACAAATTTGTCGTTCCCGCCCTCGTCCGCGCCAGCCACATCCTTTTCATGGTGCCCGCGGATGCAGCTCCGGAAAAAGTCACCGAAGCCCTCAAAAAGGCGGAGGCAGCGACCAAGCGCGGTGCCGCTGAAGACTTCGCAAAACTCGCCGGTGAATTAAGCGAAGAACCTGGTGCGAAAGAGCGCGGTGGCGACCTTGATTTCTTCCCTCGCGAAGGTGCGATGGTGGAACCGTTCGCGGCGGCAGCATTCGCGCTGAAGAAAGGCGAGGTCTCCAAAGAGCCAGTCCGCTCGCAATTTGGCTACCACGTCATCAAAGTGACGGACCGCAAGGAGGGCAAAACGAACACATTCGACGAATCGAAGGACCTCATCAAAAAGAACCTCGGCTGGGACCGCAAACGTCAGTTCATCGATGGAGTACTCGCCGAGCTTCGCGCGAAGGCAAAGGTGACCATCAATCTCCCGGAGCCGACTCCACCGCCGCAACAGCCACCGCTCGGCATCGCCACGCCACCGGTCGCCGCACCGCGTCCGAAAGGCCCGCCGGTCGAAGCCGTGACGCCGCCCGTGAGCGCGCCGCCGCTTCCGCCGAAGTAAACCGCTTCACAAACGTCTCTCGAAAACCACCGACGCTCACGCGGCGGTGGTTTTCTTTTTTCCGGCTCGCATTTCCAGAAGTCGCCGCCATCTTCCAGCCCTTCAATGCAAGAAACGAATCCATACTCGTTTCCCCTAGAGTTACCGGCCGGCGATTTTGACGCTTTCATTTTTGACTGCGACGGGACGCTTGCCGATACGATGCCGACCCATTTCAAGGCCTGGCAAATCGCGCTCGGAAAAGCCGCAAACGATTTTCCAGAGGCAATGTTTTACGAGCTCGGGGGCGTGCCCACGTCGCGGGTCGTCGAGATTCTCAACGAGCGCCACGGATACAATCTGCCGGTGGATGAAACGGTCGCGCACAAGGAAGGGCTGTTCCTCGAAATGAGCGTGGAAATCGCCGCAATCGAGCCCGTCGTCGCATTGGCGCGGGAGTATCACGGGCGCAAGCCGCTCGCCGTGGCAAGCGGCGGGCATCATCGCATCGTGATGAATACGCTGCGCGCTCTCGGCATCGCGAATCTCTTCGACGCCATCGTGTGCAGTGAAGACTACAGCCGCGGCAAGCCCCATCCGGATCCGTTTTTAGAAGCCGCGCGCAGGCTCAATGTTGCCGCGGAAAAGTGCCTCGTTTTTGAAGACACCGCGACCGGCGCGCAGGCGGCGGCAGCGGCAGGAATGGCTTGCGTGCTCGTCCCGCAGCCCAAGCGATCCTAGTTCGGGCGATGATCTCGCTCACGGACAAACACGCGGGCGTTCTCGTCCCGCTCTTCGCGTTGCGGAGCGCAACGGACTACGGCTGCGGCGACATCGCGGCGCTGCGCCATTTTGTGGACTGGGCCGCGGCGCACGGCTTCCGGCTCGTGCAGCTTTTGCCGGTAAATGAAACCGGCGGCGACAACAGCCCTTACAACTCGATCAGTTCCGTCGCCATCGAGCCGACCACGATCGACCCGCACTCCATTCCCGATCTGACTCCGGGCGAAATCGCGGAAATCGCCGCACAGCACAACGTCGAACACGGCTCGGTCCAATGGGCTCCCGTGAAAGCGCTGCGACAGGATTTGCTTCGCCGGGCGTTTGCGAATTTTTCCGTTCAATCGTGGGGCCGAAATGATGAGCGGGCAAAAGCGTTCGCAGCGTTTGCGAGGGATGAAGCGGCATGGCTTGAGGGATATGCACTTTTCCGCGTGCTCATGGCGCGCCACGGCACGGAGTCGTGGGATACATGGCCGGAGGAAGTGCGCACATTCGCGTCTGCCGAGCATTGGATGGAGTCGCTTCGGCCCGGTCATCGCGACGCGTTCGACCACGAACTGCGCTTTGTCTGCTACGTGCAATGGCAGGCGTTCGAGCAGTGGCGCGAGGTGAAGCGCTATGCGGAATCGCGCGGCGTGGTGCTGATGGGCGATATCCCGTTTGGCGTAAACTACAGCTCCGCCGACGTGTGGGCTGCACCGGGGCTGTTCGATTTAAAATGGAGCGGTGGAGCTCCGCCGGAGCCTGCATTCATGGGCGATGAGTTCGTCCGCCGATGGGGGCAAAACTGGGGCGTCCCGCTTTACGCCTGGCCCGTGCATCGGGCGGATCAGTTCGCATGGTGGCGTCAGCGCGTGCGCAAAGTCGGAGAAGCATTTCACCTTTTCCGGATCGACCACGTGCTCGGCTTTTACCGCATCTACGGCTTCCCGTGGCGACCGCAACTCAACGCGGAATTCGCGACTCTCTCGCTCGAAGAAGCCCGCAGCCGCACGGGCGGCAAGCTCCCGCGCTTTCACGAACACGACGACGACACGCCCGAGCACCGCGCGCTCAATCGTGCGCAAGGCGAGGAGTTTCTGCGCGTCCTGCAAGCCGAAGTCGGCCCCGGCGCGCTCGTCGGCGAGGATCTCGGCACGGTCCCGGAATACGTCCGCCCGAGTCTGCTGAGCCTTGAGATTCCAGGCTTCAAAGTGCCGCAATGGGAGAAGGAGGGCGACGGTCCGCTCATCGACGGATCGGAATATCCGCGATGCACCATAGCGACCTACGCAACGCACGACCACGACCCGCTACGGGTCATGTGGGATAACTGGATGTCCATCATCCAGTCAGCGCTCGCGGAGCCGGAACGCCTGGCCGCCGAGAATGAGCGCGCATGGCGCGAAGTCCGCGCTTTTGCCGCCTGGGCGGGATTTGGCGTGCCAAGAATTCTCCCGTTCGACGAAGTCCACGAGCGCCTGCTCGAAGGGCTTTTCCGCAGCAATTCCTCCGTGGCCATCGCGATGATCACCGACGTACTCGGAACCGCCGACCGATTCAACGTCCCCGGAAGTGTGACCTCGGAAAATTGGAGCGCTCGGCTCCGGATCGGCTGGGAAGCTGCATTCGAGACCAAAGCCCGCCGCGTCGCCGAACTCATCACCGAGACGGGAAGGTAAGAGCGGCGTGACGTGCCGATTGTGGAATAATGGCTTCCACGGGAATCTGGATCATGTGACCTGTCGCAGGTCTTTCGTCATTTGCCGCTCCA
>JAYSTZ010000304.1:0-3876 GCA_043719365.1 Verrucomicrobiaceae bacterium
GTGAGCTTTCGCTTGCGACAAATCACTATTCACTATTCACCAATCACAGCCGCAATAGCACTGGTGACCATCATTTCACGGCGGGGAGACCACTAGTGCTCTGGCGGTAGTCATGCGATGGGAAATCGGGGTGTTTATCGGCTGTGATTTGTGAATAGTGAGAAGTGAGTAGTCGCAAGCCGTGAAAGCCAATCCAACACGCTTGCGACCAGTCACGAGTCACAAGTCACAACCGGATTGCTCAAGCCGTTACCACCCACTCACGACTGTCAGAGCACTAGCCCCGCTCCACCCCGAATAGACTACGAGTCCGACTGCTCCGCCGCAGCGGGAGCTTTCGGACGGTAATAGACGGCCACGTTGCCAACCTGCATGACGATGGTGCTTTGGGTTTTTTCCGCAATCTGTGGGGCGAGTTCGTGCTTCTGATCTTTGAAGTCGGTGAACTTCATTTTTACGAGCTGATGGAGCGCAAGAGCGGAGTCCATGCTCTTGATAAATGCATCCGTCATTCCTGCATGTCCGAGTTTTACTACGGGCTCCAGAAGTTGGGCTTTGGCTTTGAGTGCGCGTTTCTCGGCGCTGGTCAGCGGTATAATCACAAAGGCAGCATCGGGTTTTCCCCGTCGCATTCCGAACAAAATCTTCGCGTTATCGAATTCCCTTCGCGACCCGATTAAAAGCGTCGATGTATCCGGAGGTGTATCCGCGCTGCCATTTGGCCCCGCGATCGGGGTTGGTGCCTGCGGCTTCGAGGGCCAAAACCTGTGCGTCGGATTCAGTCGGGGATTTTGGAATCATGCGCCCTTTGTGGACACGGGCGGCTCGTTCCCCGGCGGCCGTGCCTGCTGCGAAGCCGTCTTCGTAAGGCTGCGTCTCGACCGGCGGAGGCGCATTTTCCGGCGGAGTCAAATCCCTGGCGCTGATTTGCTCGGGTGGTATTGCCTTTGGTTGCGCCTTCTTCCCTCCGCAGCCTGCAAGGAGCAGTGCGACTGTAGTGAGAGCGGCAAATTTCATGGTGCCGAGGGTGCCGGGAACCACTGCTGCTGGTCGGGGACATGCACGAGGCGGACACGCCAACTCGCCGGGTGACTGCCGCTGGAATCGCGCACTACGCCGCTTAAAATGACCGATGCTCCTGAGGGCGGCTCAAGCAGCACTTTTGCCTGTTCCTGCGGGTCGAATTTTACCGATGAGGATTTGTCGAGCGACTGCCGTACGAGAAGTCGGGAGCGCCAGTATGCGTCTTGCTCGGTGAATGAGCCACTCGTCATTTCGCGCCATGCATCCATCGTCACGGGGCCGAAAAACGACGCAAGCAATGCGATTCCTGCAAACACGCCGAAGGTGAGCGTCCAGCCAAGCATTCGGCGGCGTTTTCTTCGGTGCAGGACGATTTGTGTAACGGGAGCCCATTGCTCCATTCCCTCGCGCCAGTAGAGAGTGTCGTCGTCGATGAACTCGCATTTATGCAGGTGGTTCACCTGCCGGACCGTGTAAGGCCCGCGCTGTTCGCCGAGATGATAGAGATAGAAAGCTTCAGCCTGCATACGGTGCGGGTCTTTGGAAAATAGCGTGAATTTTCCGCGAAGAAACGATCATTTTCACAGGCGGGAAAGGAGCTTCCGCTCGACGAGTCCGCCGCACGACGGGCAGCGGGGAAGGGGAGTCCCCGTCTCGTCGCGAAACTCGTGCGCGCAAAAACCGCAACGCACGACGTTCTTCAAAGCCCGCCGCTCGCGGCTGCCGCGCACGATATTGTGGACCCACCACGCGATGAAAATTGCCACGACAAACACGGCGACGTAGGCAAACAAAAGTTCGTGAAGTTGAAGGCGAATCATGGTGCTTTTGTGACGGCATCGACTCCCCATCGAACCGTGACGGTGCCCCATGTGACCAGCTCTTGCGAGGGGCTGAGACGGATTCCGGAGACGAGTCGCACGGCTTCCGCGTCCATCTCCGAAACGCCGGAGCTTTCCTGCACAAAACTAAAGCGAACATCGCCCTCGCTGCCTACTCCGACCAGCAGTTCCACCGTGCTGAGTGATTGCGACGATGTGGCTTCGAGTTTGAGGGTGATATCCCGTGGCGCACGCGAAGCGAGTGGACTTCGAAAGGTGATCTCCGTGGCGCGTTCCGGCATCAAGGCGCTCGGGGGTGCGGACTTTTCGTCGGCACCCATGATGAAATCCAACGAATCCCGCGCGGGCGGATACTGGATTGTCGCCGACTCCGCCGGAATGTCGCGAGGCCGCGTCCGGGAGACGACGTACGACGGGCTGTAGGGAACGGATAGAAGCCCCGTGGGCTCCACGTTCGTGATCCGCGCAACGATGGCGGGATCTTCGGCGGCGATCCAGCGGAGGACGGCTTCGTTTTCCGGCGACGGAGAACCGTCCGGCGCAAACCGGGTGAGGAGCTGGATGGGCTGGGCGGACTTCGGAATGAGCTGGCGCTCCGATGTGCTGATGTGGACAAAAAAGAACGCGGCACTGTGCAGTACGAGCGATAGGAAAATCAGCAACGCCAGCGTCCATGAACTGCGATGGCTGCCGGACCAGTCAAACGTCATTCGCTCGTCCTTGCGCTTGCTCATGGCTGCTGAAATGCCCCGGCCCAGATGACCGTAAAACCGTATCGTTGAGCCTTGTCCATGATGTCGCGGACCACGCCGGATGGGGCGAGTTGATCTGCTTTAATAATGACTGTGCGATCCGGAGCATCGTTGAGGGCGAACTGCGCGGTGAGTTCGTCGGCGGTCACTTTCCTTCCCCGGTGATAGATCGCCGGCGCAAGGCCCGCAGTGATGGTGACGATGTCCGCATTGCGCTGCGGTCCGAGCGCGAATGAGGTGGCCGGGAGGCTCACTTGCACGCCGGGTTGGAGGATGAATTTTGAACCCGTGACCCAAAAGACCAGCACGAGGAACAGCACGTTGAGGAGCGGGATGAACCCAAATAGCGCGGGGGAAAAGTTAAAGGAACGCCGAAGTTTCATCACTGAACGAGCCCGGCCTAGCGTTTCGCGGCGGACTTCCGCGCTTCGTCGAACTCGATGATTTCCGGCGCGTTGCGGCTTTCCATGATGAGAGACACGACTTCGATTCCGGCGCGCTCGATATCGTGCATCGAGCTGTTCACGCGCGCATTCACGTAGGCGTAGCAAATGGCCGTGGGAATCGACACCGCGATGCCCGCAGCCGTGGTGAGCAGGGCCTGGTAAATTCCGTTGGAGATCTCCGCAGAACTGGCCAGTCCGCTGGCGGCGCTCATGGTAGAAAAGGCTTCGATAAGTCCGGCAATCGTCCCGAGGAGTCCGAGCATCGGGGTGACGAATGCCAGCGTGGCGAGCATGCCAAGACGGCGTTCCATTTTCGGAACTTCGAGCTGGCCGGCTTCCTGGACGATCTCCTTCAACTCTTCGCGCGGGGCGCTGTGGTGGATGATTGCTGCGTGGACGACACGTTGCACGGGCCCGTTGGTCGCAGCGGCCTCCATCTGCGCCTCGCCGAAATTTCGGCCGCGGATGAGGACAGCCAGGCCGCGCATGAGCTCTCCCACCCGGACGCTGATCCGGTGAAAGTAGAGTACACGTTCCAGAAACACCGCACTAGCCAGTACGCTGCAAACCAGTATGAGCCACATGATGGGCCCGCCCTTTTGCATAAATTCGAGCATCCGCTACTAATACCGCGAACTTGGACGGCTACGGAAGGACGAAATTTCGTCCATCGCGGAAAAGGGTGTGATTAAAAGTGGAATGCTGCTGGTAGTAGAACAGGCATCCAGCCTGTCGGGGTGGGATGGGGCTTCCAGCCCGTCCAGAGCGACGTGCAGGAGCCTTTGCGGTGGCCTTTGCGAAGGACGAGGGGAA
>JAYSTZ010000305.1:0-3874 GCA_043719365.1 Verrucomicrobiaceae bacterium
GACCTCCTCCGCCAAGTGAGCACCGCCAGCGGCGGCGAGTATTACCGTGAAGAGCAATGCGACGCGCTGGTCGCCGCAATCAAAGGCCTGAGCGACGGCCGCATCGAGGAACGCGACACAATTCTCTGGCAGGAATGGCCATGGTTCGCCGCCATCATCGGACTGCTCACGCTTGAATGGATTCTACGCAAACGCGCAGGAATGCTGTAAATGGCCTGCCGAATGCTATTAAAACGGGTATGAGACTCATCGGCATCATCATCGTCGTCGCAATTATCTACATCGCCTACGGCAAACAAAACCAGCAAGGCGGAGTCAACGCCCGCGTCGCTGCCGCACAAGCGGAAGCCGCGCAAGTCATGCCCGCCCAGCCGCAGGCCCAGCAGCCCGCTCCTGCCGCAGCGCCACAAGGCAGCGGAGTTCGCGCCCCCATCGACCGCACTCGCGCGGTGATGGATCTTGTGAAGTCGAGAAACTAGCCCGTCATTCATTCCCCTTTTGCCTTCACCGGACTGTCAGCAGTCCAGTCATTGCCGACTTTCTGCCGAGAACAACTTTCCGCTCGCGAAGGCTGAGTAAGAACGCCGACATCTCCGATCTGATTTCACCGCTGAGTTCTCCGAGCGAACCATCAATTACCCTCAACCAGCGCCCGTGCGAGAGCCACAGAAAGCTCATGCAGCATACGCCGAGCGCCCGCAGGACCAACGCTCGCCAGCCACGCGACCAGTTTGCGTCTTTGGCAGCCAGGCGATCCCGGTGGAATACAATGTGGCCCGCTTCATCGCGGAGGATCAACGCACACATCGCGGCAATCGGAGCATCATCGCAGTGACGCTGGATGAGCCGATAGTATCCGGTGCTGACGATTTCCACGACGAGCAGCACGAGCATCTCGAACTGCGCTCCGAACCAGCAGCGGATGCGATTGAACCAACGGAAGCCGAACGTTGTAGTAAGAAACACACCGCCGATTCGCCGGAGTCCGCAGCCGAGCAGGCGGGAGTGTTCGGCCTCTTCTCGAAACCACATGTCGATGACTTTCGCCGCATCAGGATGCACGCCGCGCGCATTTGCAGCGTCGTAGCCGATAAGACGGCACTCACCTCCCCCGTCGCCGAGCTGATACTCCGCCAGCGACTTCGCGAGCGCCGCGCGTTTCACCTCCGGGATATCGAGCGGAGCACCCCAGTCGGGCTCGGGCCGGTTGTTGTGGTTCACTTCAAAATGCCGAATCCAATGTGCGTAGTTCATGATCGTTTAAGCGGCGATGGCCTGGTTGATTTTCTCCAGCCGCGCGACGACGGCTGCGACGGTTTCTTTCAGCGTGCTAGTTCCGGCCGTCACGCCCACCGTCGCTGACCCAGCGAACCATTCATCGCGCAGCTCATCAGGACGTGTGATGTGGATGGCCCGCCGTCCCGCCGCCTCGGCGGCAGCAACGAGCTGGAGTGTGTTATTGCTGTTGTGCCCGCCGACGACGACGAGCGTGTCGCACTCCGATAGGAGCTTGCGGAGGGCGAGCTGGCGATTCTTCGTGGGCTGGCAGACCGTGTCGCGAAACAGCACTTCGCTCGATGAAAAATGGCTGCGCAGGGCGGCAACGATCTGGTGCACGCGCTCGATCGGCTGCGTGGTCTGCGAGACAACTCCGTAGAGGCGTGACTCGGGCAGCACGGAAAAGTCGGCCTCGCTCTCGATAACGATCGCCGTTGGGAAATCGCCAATAAGCCCGTTCACTTCCACATGTCCCGGCTTACCAATGACGACCGGCTGGCACCCGAGCTGAACGAGCAATCGGAGTTGCCCGTGCGCGTGCCGGACGAGCGGGCATGTTCCATCCGCGACGCCGAACCCCGCGCCGCGCCACGCATCACGCGCCGCGTCGCTCGCACCATGAGCGGTGATCATCACTTGCGACGTCGGTGCCTCGCCCGGCGAATCGAGTCGTCCCTCACGGACGCCAAGCGAGTCGAGCCGTTCGCGAACGACGGGATTGTGGACGAGTTCCCCAAGAATGGTGAGCGGTCCGGTTGCTGCGAGTTTTTCCGCCTGAGCAATGGCGTCGCGGACGCCGAAGCAAAGACCGTAGTGTTCTGCTAGTTGTATTTTCATAGAGCTTTGTATGGCAAAGTGATTGATCAAATGAGAACCGGGTATTGAGCGGACTTACTCACCCGGTTTTCCCTGCTTTCACGATGCTCTCCAGCACCGCGAGATATTCCGTGAAAGCCGCGCGGCCTTTCACGGTGAGCGAGTAACTTGTTTGCGGTCGGTCGTGGTGGACTTCCTTGATGATCGCGACGTGCCCAGCTTCGTGGAGCGTGCGCAGATGCGTGACCAAGTTGCCGTCGCTCATTTTTAACTCCGCCTTCAAGTCCTGAAACGGCCAGCTCGCACGCGTGGCGAGCAGGGTCATAATGCCCAGCCGGCCTCTCTCGTGAATGAGCTTGTCGAGTTTGTCGAAGTCGAACATTGGATCAGCTAAATGCGCGAAAAGACGCGAAAAATTGTCGGGCGAAACGCGGACCGCCGTGGAGTGCGGCAGCCTGCTGCCGCCGTCTCTCAAGCGACTTGTCGCGCCGAGCCTCACTCGCAACGCCGGGAGCCGTTGCCATTGCTCTTTGCGTGACAGGTCCCGCAAGCAACGATGGGAACAAGTTCCCGCACTCCACGGCTTGGCCCGCGCAATCTTTGTCGTGCAGTTTACTCATCGCCGTGCGTCGCGCTTTTTCGCGGCCATGTGCAGGCGGCGTAGATGAGGTGGAAGAGGCCGAAAGTAGCCGCCATGCTTGCGTGGGAACTGTTGGGATGAACATTCAGCAAGAACATCGTATCCACTACGTCGGTGAACGGTCGCAAGTAGTAATCCAAGAATGACGTGCGATATAATCTAATGAGCATAGTTCCCCATGCGCCCAAGAATATGGCCCCCAGCCATGTGATCGATTTCGGCGCAAAATGGGAAGTGGAAAGCACCGCAATTCCGTGGAACATAAGCCAAGAATAGACTAGGCCTATTGGATTATCATAACAACAGAATGTCGAGAGCGCGCCTGCGAAGTAGGCAGGAAGCATCGAGCGGAGTGCTGATTTCATTCCCGGAGAAATAAACGGTTCCCCTCGGCGAAATGCCTCACGGTAAAGAAATGCTGCATTTGCAGAGCAGGTCAGAACGAGGACGATGAGCCAGATAACTATAAAATAGTGGTCCCTCATCGCGACCGTACCATCAACCGCGTTATCAGGTACCGTGTCGTGAATTCCAAAATAGATTGCCACAAATGCAGCGCAGATCGAAAGCAACCCAGCGACCAGCGCAGTCGGCGCTGAAATCGCCCTATAGACGGTCGCTTTTTCCATGAGGGAACGAATGATGCGTAGGTGTTCTTCGGCTTCTTGGCGTTGCATAGCGGAAGTAACTTTGCCCGGCAAAGCGTTACATTGCAACACAAAGTTGCAAGTTTTTTAAACTTCTCGTTTTTCGTCCGCTACGTCCGCGTCCCGATATTTCCACAGTCGCATGAATAAAACCGCTCGCACGCACGACTAACGCGTTTACCATTTCATCCCGTGAAAGCTCGCATACTCTCCATCGCCGCACTCCTGACACTGTCTGCATTAGCTGCTCCGCCGATTTTACGGGAGGCAGGCGCGACGTATCTGGATGACTTCGACGTGAAGAACGTCCGCCTTCTGGCCCTTAAGGACGCGTCAGTTTACAGCTTGTTGAATCAAGGTCGCTACCTCGGAGTCATCGCAAAAGGCCGACCCGTCGAGCTGCTCGCTGTGAGCGAAAAAGGGCTGCGGGTGCGAGGAATGGCGCAGCAAGGACAGGTATCGGGATGGGTGGATGCGACTTTTCTGACGCCGT
>JAYSTZ010000306.1:0-9479 GCA_043719365.1 Verrucomicrobiaceae bacterium
AGGAACTCGTGCAGGGCACCGTCCGCGATTTGTGGCTGGAGTGGTCGCGCAAACCCGCCGCAGAACTCGATCAAAACGAGCGCCTCGCGATTCTGGAGCACTTCTTCAAAATCCATCACGATAACTTGATGCGGCCGTTCCCGCGATACAACGAGCTCTTCACAAAGCGTGGCCCCGGCTTCTACCGCGATAAAGCGCACGCCGAACTCCCGAGCTGGAGCGATGCGGATTTCCGCGATCTTCAAACGTGGTACAATCTCGCGTGGTGCGGCTTCACCGCCGAGGAGATGTATCCAGAAATCGCGGCGCTGAAGCTCAAAGGGCGCGACTTCACCGAGGCGGAGAAAAACCGCATCCTCGACATCCACATGGAGATCCTCGCGAGCATCGCCCCGCTTTACGCAGCGGCGGAAGCGCGAGGTCAGGCCGAACTCACGACGACACCTTTCTTTCACCCGATTCTCCCGCTTGTTTACGACTCAGAGTTCGCCGAACGCTGCATGCCCGGACGCAGCCGGCCTGCGCGTTTCCATTGGCCGCAAGACGCGCTAGCGCAGCTCCGGCTGGCCTCCGAGCAGCACACGCGGATGTTTGGACGTGCGCCACGCGGGCTATGGCCAAGCGAAGGCAGCATCGCTCCCGAGCTTGTGCCACTCATGCGCGAGGCGGGGATCGAATACTTCTGCTCGGACGAGGAAAACCTCTTCAATTCGCTCCGCCGCAATAACGAGCATGTGGACCACCTGGAACTTTTTCAGGGCTGGCGCGTCGAGCACGAGGGAACCGCCATCAATGCCATCTTCCGCGAAAAACCGCTCAGCGATTTCGTCGGCTTCATGGCCTGGCGCAACGAGCCGCATCAAGCCGCCGAGCATCTGCTCACGCACTTCCGACATCTCGCGGACCAACTGCCCCATGATACCGGGCTCATCCCCGTCATCCTCGATGGAGAAAATTGCTGGGAGAACTTTGTGGACGGCGGAAAAGGATTCCTCCGCAACCTCTACGCGGGACTTGAAATTGATGCGCGGCTCACGAGCTGCACCGTTGAGGACTATCTTCACCGGTGCCCGCCGAAGAAGACCATCAAGACCCTCCACAGCGGCTCTTGGATTCGCAGCGACTTCGACATCTGGATCGGCGACGAAGAAGAGAACCGCGGTTGGGATCTGCTCGGTGAAACGCGCCGCTACCTCGAAGACAAAACGGGGATCACGCCCGAGGTTCGTGAGTCTGCATTGCGCGAGATCTACGCCGCTGAAGGCAGCGACTGGTTCTGGTGGTACGGCCCCGATTTCTCCACGGACTGCGATGGACTTTTCGACGAGCTCTTCCGCCAGCATCTCAAAAACGTGTACGCCCTTTGCGGCGACATGCCGCCCGCCGTGCTCGACCGGCCCATCATCGGCAACACCGTTCCTCCGCTCTACACGCGGCCCCGGCGACTCATCTCGCCCGCCATCGACGGCTCGCCCTCGCCATTCTACAACTGGGCCGGCGCAGGCTCTTACACCGCCGGGAGCGAGCAGGGCGCAATGTTCCGCGACGACCGTTTCATCCAGACGATCCGCTACGGATTCGACGAAGCGCAGATGTATATCCGCGTGGACCTCCGGCGCTGGGGCCAGTTCAAACTCGCGCTCACGTTCCATCAACCCGTCGGCGTTGTGATCCTCACGCCGCTCCTTTCGGACAGTTTTCGCGGCGCACTCACCCGGACGGAGCGCGGAGCAGAGCGCCCGCTCGGCACCATCGCGGCGGGCGAGATCGTCGAGCTTGCTCTCCCCTTCCACGAGCTTGGGGTCACCGCAGGGAGCATCGTGCAGTTCCAGCTCAAGCTCTTTCAAAACGGCATCGAGCGCGAGTGCTACCCCGAGACTGCGCCGATTGAACTCACCGTCCCCGACGCCGAAACGCGGATGGCGCAGTGGGCGGTTTAGCGGGCAAGAAAGCGGGGCTCCCGGCGATGATGTGAGACGGCGGCGCGAATCACGAAACGCAAGCGCGCCCTCCCCTCCACGCCTGCGAATTCGTCATTGGCTCCACGCTCTACAGGCTGTAAGCCGCAGTCACCAACTGCTTCTGCTCAATGTCACTCATGCCTTTCGATCCTACTGCGGTGCTCGCCGCTTCATCGCGGCCTGCGTAGATGATGCGGCGGCTGTTGTTAATGCTGTCGAGCACGGCGCGGAGGCGCGGGTGGATGAAATTCCATGCGCCCATGTTTTGCGGCTCTTCCTGGCACCACACCCATTTCACGGCGTTCGGGTAGCGGCCACAGATCCGGGCGAGTTCTGTGTCGTTGAGCGGGTAGAGCTGCTCGACCCGGACGATGGCCGTGTCGCCGATGGACTGTTCGTTACGGAAATTGAGCAGATCGAAATACACTTTCCCCGAGCAAAAGATGACGCGCTTTACACGCTCTGCAGCGGCTTTTTTGTCGGCGGTCGGGTCGTCGAGAATCTCGTGGAATGTGTCGTCGGTAAAGTCCGCGAGCTTTGATCCCGCAGCCTCCAGACGGAGCATGGACTTCGGCGTCATGATGATGAGCGGCTTGCGGAACTTGCGCTTCATCTGCCGGCGGAGGATGTGGAAATACTGCGCGGGCGAAGTGAGATTCGCGACCTGGATGTTTTCCTCGGCGCAAAGCTGGAGGAAACGCTCCAGCCGCGCGCTGCTGTGCTCGGGGCCCTGGCCTTCGTAGCCGTGCGGGAGTAGGAGGACGATGCCGCTCGGGCGCTGCCACTTGCTTTCCGCGCTGGCGATAAACTGGTCGATGATGACCTGCGCACCATTCACGAAATCGCCGAACTGCGCCTCCCACTGACAGAGCATCTCGGGGTAATTGAGCGAGTATCCGTAGTCGAATCCGAGCACCGCCGCCTCGCTCAGCAGCGAGTTATAAATGCAGAGCCGCGCTTGATCGGGCGCGAGATTTTGCAGCGGCACATACGATTCGCGCGTCTTCTCATCATACACGACCGCGTGGCGCTGGCTGAAGGTTCCACGGCGGACATCCTGCCCGCTGAGGCGCACCGGCGTGCCCTCCATGAGAAGTGTTCCCCATGCGAGCGTTTCGGCAAACGCCCAATCGAAGCCCTCGCCTTTTGCAAAAACAGTCGCGCGCTTTTCGAGTACGCCGCGCTTGAGTTTTGGAAGAACGTTGAAGCCGTCGGGCGTTGTTGTGAGACCCTTTACGATGGCTGCAAGGCGGGCTTTCGTGACAGCAGTCTTTGTTGGCTCGTGCGAATACGGCGGCTGCACGACTGCGGTGCTGTCGGCAAACTTCGATTCCTTTTTGGCCTTGCCACTCTTCTTGGCTTCAGCGGCCTTTTTCGCCTCGGCCAATGCGGCTTCATGGCGATCCGCGATTTCCTGGCGCATCGCGGCGGCTTCCTCTGCGGTGATGACTCCAGCGGCGATGAGGCGGTCTTTGTAAATGGTCGCGGTGGTCGGTTGCGCGGCGATTTCCCGATACATATCGGGCTGTGTGAACGCGGGCTCGTCCGTCTCATTATGGCCGTGCCGACGATAGCAGACGATGTCCATCACGACGTCGCGCTTGAATTGCTGGCGGAATTCAAACGCCAGCTCCGCGCAAAAGCGGACGGCGGCGGGATCATCGCCATTTACATGGAAAATCGGTGCCTCGATCATTTTCGCGACGTCGGTGCAATACTCCGTGCTGCGGGCATCGTGAGGGAGCGTGGTGAAGCCGATCTGGTTGTTCGTCACGATATGGATCGTCCCGCCGACGCGGTAGCCTTGGAGCTGCGACATATTCAGCACTTCCGTGACAATCCCCTGCCCCGCAAATGCCGCATCGCCATGGATCAAAATCGGCACGACTTTCGTGCGCTCCGTCGCATCGCCGCGGATGCGCTGGCGTGCGCGTGCCATGCCCATCACCACGGGGTTCACCGCTTCGAGATGGCTCGGGTTTGGTGCGAGGCGGACTTCCACTTTCACACCGCTGGGCTTGATCACGCGCTCGTTCAAATAGCCGAGGTGATACTTCACATCGCCGTCGCCAAAAACCGAATCCGGGATGTAGTTCGGATCAAATTCCTTGAACATCAGCGCGTAGGGTTTCTTCAAAAACTCCACAATCACCGACAAGCGCCCGCGGTGTGCCATGCCCATGCAAATCTCCTCCACGCCAAAGCGCGGGCAACTCTCCAGCACGCCATCAAGCGCCGAGAAAAGCGCCTCGCCCCCCTCGATGCTAAACCGCTTCACGCCCAGAAACCGCGTGTGCAGGAACTGCTCGAACGCCTCCACCTTCACGAGGTGCCGCAGCATCCGCACCTGCGTCTGCTTATCGAGCGTCCACGACGCCCGGGCCTCGATCTTCTCGCGCAGCCAGTTACGGACACGCGGATTTTGGATGTGCATGTACTCAAACCCGATCTCGCCGGAGTAAATCGCGCGCAGTTTCGCGATCATGTCCCGCAATTTCATCGACTGCCCGCCGAGGAAGTATTTCGACGACACAGCGAGATCGAGGTCCTTCTCCTCAAAACCCAGCTCGCGCAGCACCAGCAACGCATGATCCGGCGCAGTCTCCTGCAACGGGTTCGTCCATGCGTTCAGATGCCCAAGCGTGCGGTAACTATAAACAAGACCGTCCACTCTGGTCTGAAGCGAGCTATCCCCCGCTCCTGCTCCGCCAGCCGTGGCCCCGTTTTTTTTGCCCGGCTGGATGGAGCCGAGCTCGAAGCCCTCGAAAAAAGCGGCGAACGAGGTTTCCACGGAAAGCGGGTCGCGCTGCCAGCGGGCATACGCGTCGTCGAGAACATCGGCGTTGAAACGGGTTGCGAAAGTAATGGCCATAAACAGAAAAAGGGGGCGGAACATAGTGCGATTCCATCGCAAGGGGAAGTGAGAACGTAGTCACGAAACGCGAACAAGCGTGATTTAATAACCGGTCCGGGATTCTAATGGCGGCCTGCAAAACTTTTTAAACCGTTTCCGCTCGAGAAACTCCGCGCGCCTCGTTTTCCTCAACAATCTTCAAAAAACACAACCCATGTCCTCTAACTTCCATGAAGTGACCGCAACCGCATCGGTTGCGCTTGCCCCGATGTCACGGGAAGTCGGGAAGTCGGGAAGTCGGGGAGTAATAACCTCCAAATCGGTCGGGTTGCCGTTATTCATTTCGAGGAACTCGCGTGGCAAGCACGTAGGCGAGATTTTCAAGCTCGCGCTCATTCAGCTACGCACATGCTGCGAGATTACAAATCTCGCCTACTTTGTGGTCCCCGGCTGCCAGCCGGGAAGCCCGGTTGCGGGAACTGGCCGCAGTTTCGGTCGTTCCGCCCGCAGTTCGCACGATTCTGCCAGCAGTTCTGCTGGGACTGCTCTCAGTTCCCTGCCATCTGCCTTCCGTTTCATCGGGACTGGCCGCAGTTGCGCTCGGACTGGCCTCAGTTCGGCTCAGTCTGGAGGCAAAGCGAGCCCATCTGCCCACAGTCCGGGCAGTTCCGTCGGCAGAACGTTTCCCACTGCTCGCAGTCCCCTTCATTCTGCCCGCAGAACCCGCCCAACTGCCAGCAGTTCCGCCCAAACTGCACCCGGTCCCGTTCAAACTGCCGGCTCATTCTCTCTGTAAACACCAAAAAACACCACTGATATGCCAAATAACGACATCATTCCTGACAGCCCTGAAAATCTCTACGAGTGGGCAAAGAACTTTTGCGAAAAAGCGCCCGTCCAGCTTGCGGGTCTCGCTGGGTGGGATGCCAATCGCATCAATAGCCTCATCAGCCGCGTCGGCACCATCCGCGACACTGCGAAGGCGGTCATGGATGCGCAATCAGTAGTGGATGAAAAACTCGGCGATTTGGAGGGGGCCAAGAGCACCCATCTTGCGTCCGTCCGGCAGGATTTCTCGAATATCAAAGTGAGCGGCGGCTACAACTTCGGCATCGGCGAAGTGCTCGATATCCTCACGGACTCCGCGACGTTTAATCCCCTGACCTACAAGCCCGTCATCACCCGCATCACCAGCTTTGGCGGGCACAACGAGATCATGACGAAGAAGCGCGGCGTCACGAGCATGAACGTCTATTGGCGTCGTAAAGGCGAGGAAACCTGGCGTTTACTGGCCCCCAAGCGCGTGAAATTCCCCGTGCAAGACGACAACGCCCCAGCCACCCCCGGCCAAACCGAACTCCGCGAATACCGCGTCATCGGAGTCGTCGGCGACCAAGAAGTCGGCCAGCCAAGCGACATCGCTGAAGCAACGTGGAGGCCCTAATTCCCCAAGAATCCTTAATCGACAATCCAAAACTCAAAACTCAGAATCCATGAATACGAACACGAACGAAAACAACGAACTAACGCCCCTCATCACCCAGCCCGCCGCGACTACGCGGCGGGGGTTTATTAAACGGACTGCTTCGGCGGCGATCGTCACTACTTTTGCTTTTAATGCATTCGCGGACCCCGTGCCTACTACACCGGGAGATCAATCGCTCGTTGATAGATGGACTTATATAATTACGAAATTTGGTGCACCGATGGAGGCAATCGCTCCGCCTACCATGCCCGGTCCGAATAAGATGCTCCCACTCACATTCATGGCTCCTGCTGACCCGCAAAACCCAAACCCTGATCCAACGACCTGGGTGAAAACTCCATCATGGAAAATTCTTTTTGATAGCAACACGACCGTTCCCTGCGTTTTTTCAGATGGTGTCACAAATGTAATGGATATGATGCCGACGCCCGCGTTAATGACGATTCCACTGACAGTTAAAGCTCGATCACGTGTACTGGGAGACTATCAGGAGGTCTTATCTCCGGATCCTAATGCGGAAGAATCGGATTACGACTATTACGGAACTTTCCACCAGTTTGACTGGGAAATTGAATACGAGATTTCATCAGCGCCTGGGTTGAACACCACTGGGTTGACTCAACCAATTAAAGGCAAGCTTTATCATACAGGACAAGTTTGGATCGATGCAGAGGATGGGACTCAGACTGGATCCCCATCGCAGGCGGAAACATCAACGGTGGCAGTCGGCTTGATGGGGGGGATTTGGCTTACTCCGCCTTCCCTAACACCACCCCCACCACCCGGGGCTCCTGTGACCGCAAATCCAAATGCAAGGCCATATCACATCCAATACGAGATAAAGATCATCAAAACGGCAACCAACTTCTTCTTCATCATTCGACTTTGGCCCGCGATTCAAAATACGTTCGTGCCCGGAACGAATTTTCCGTTTTTTATTCCGGATGATTGGATACCCGTGCCCCCGCCCGCTGCGGCCAGCCCTTCCGGTCCTTACTTTGGTGACGACGAGTTCGATGTCGAACCCTTCACCTATAAGATCCCTGATCCAAATGGGAATCACTAAATTCAAGACTCTTTTGATAAGTGCCGCACTTTCGGCATTAATTTCAAGCGTGCTGTTCTTTTCAATTCGCCCGCCGTTGACACGAGTTCGCCATCAAGATCAACCGATTACGGTAGACGAGCGTGGTCGCAGTGGTGATCTATCTGTCGTTCTCTCGCCTCAAGATGCGAATGCGAAAACTATCGAACCGAACGATTCACTAGCCCTTGAACTCGAACTGAAGGATCTTTTATTGCGTTCCAATTTAGAATCGGCTGAAAAGCGACTATCGACCCTCACTGGGGTTACCCGAAATTACGGGTATCAAATTCTAATTCGAGAATGTCTATCACAGCGAAGGGTAATTGATGCTTCGCATCTGGTGTTGCGGATGCCATTTTGTATCGACCGATTGTCTTGCGTGCAGCAGGTGGCCTCAGTGATGATAGTGGAGGACTTTAATGGTGCGCGTTTATGGCTTTCTCATCTTGAGGAAGAGGGTGAACAACCCGCCGCAATAAGGAGATTTGTTGACGCGTTGTGCCTAAGTAGGAATGACACAGATCTATCAGTTCTATTAGATGATTTAAAGGAGCCGAACCTTAGGGTCAAGGCAATTGACAGTATAGTCTCCGCTCGCCGCAGTAATTTAGTATTGCTTGATTCTTTTATCAACTCATTAAATGACGGAGAACGCGGGTTAGCAAGAATGAAGGCAATCAGTTACGACGGAGGGAGCGCTGTCAGTAAAGTTGGAAGAATTACTACACTCGCATTGCCGGACTCTGAAATCGCGCAAGGAGTTAGTGATGCTATTAAGTACGAAGTCCAGAAAGACCCGGCGGCGTTCGCTCTCGGAGTAAAGACACTACCTGACTCTCAACAGAAAATCGTGGTACCTCAACTTGTAAGCCAATGGTTCCGTATTGACACGCAGGGGGTATCTACTTGGATTTTCAATTTACCGCAAAACGAGGTAAAGGATGCCGCTGTGAGTGCTTTGGTGACCAATCTAAAGCATACCGACCGTGAAGCCGCAAAACAAGTTGCGATGTGGACCTCGAATATAGCACTTCAAGAAAAGCTATTGCGATACGTTGCACCAAAAGGGCGCTGATTGATTCTCAGATCGAGGATTGTATATTTATGCATTTTGGTTTATTCCGCAGCGTATTTCAGATGAGCAGAGCCTCAGTTGTTGACTCCCACTATTTTTGTTTATCTACTGTTTTCAACGACTACTTGCATACGAGAATTCAGTTGTCCGGTCAGTGGCCTTTTGATGCAGTTTCTGGCAGACGTCTTGAATACGCAGAGATAGGTGGGTTTGCCCACGCGAGTAGCCGGCTCGAGGGCCGATTTCAACGTTTCGACCTCATTGCCGAGCGCAAGGATAAACCCCTCCACGACTGGCTCCGCGCGGGAAGCCCGCCGGATCAGCGCCTCAAAAGAGCGTTTTTGGTCTGCGTAAGCTGTGGCGGGCATATGGCGGACAAGGGGGCGAAGATTGATGCGGATGATTTTTTGGCGAGGCGGGAAGATGCGCTGTTGCGGGGGGCGAGTCGGTTGACGGAGGGGGAGATTCGGCGGTTGGTGGGGAGGGTGGAGCATTCGGAATTGCACTGGCTGGTGGATGACCCGGATGACCCGATGTTGACGCGGTTGATTGATTTGGGCGGGGTGGTGCATTGTCGCGGGGGGATGGAGGATTTCCGGTTGATCCATTCGTTTCAGAAGGTGGCGATTGGGCAGAGTGCGTTTCAGTGGTGGGCGGCGTTTTTGGGGGCGGCGCGGGAGATTTATTTCCCGCCGATCGACCGTGGCATCTGGTCGCACCCGGAGCCTGCGGATTTGATTACGGACCCGTGGTGGTGGGGCATTGATTTGCGGGTGCCGAATGATGAGAGGTATATTTATGGCTGGTGATGAGGCAATGGCGAAGCCTTTGGAGTGCGGCAGCCCGCTGCCGCTTTCGGTAGCCAGCCTGCTGGCGATGGGTTTTTTGATGTGCCTAAGCAGAGCTGCTTTCGTGGGCGCGTTGGGGGCTGAGGAACATCCGTCCTACTCATCGCCAGCAGGCTGGCTGGGAAAAGCGGCAGCAGGCTGCCGCAGTCCAAGGTCGATGACTACTTG
>JAYSTZ010000307.1:0-3867 GCA_043719365.1 Verrucomicrobiaceae bacterium
AATAGCAATTCAACCCTCGTCCGTCCTGCCTGTAACATTCTTTTATACTCGACGCCAACTCCCATGAAAGGAAAAGCGGGGTCAAGCCCCCACACTCCAAAGCCTAGCGGCACTCACATGACGCTTTTTCAATATGAACTTTGACCCCGTATTTCCCATTCCTGTTGTTGCCACAGTCGCGATTACTGCTGTGCTGCTGACCATCGTCCGCGCGGCAACGGGCCGTTCGATGCGGCCTGCGTGGCTTCAATTTCCGGCGCTGGCTTTTCGTGTTGCTGCGGTGGCTTTGCTCGCGCTGTTTTTGCTGAATCCTTCCACGCCGGTAAACGTCGCGGTGCCTGATAGCCGGGCGGTTGTTCTCATCGACGAGTCTGCGAGTATGAGCCTCGGGACGCGCTGGCAGGATGCCTCGGCGTGGGCGATTGAAGTGGAGGCCGGGTTAAAGAAGGACGGGCTTCCGTCGCCGGGAGTGTTTGTTTTTTCGACTTCGGTCGATCCAGTGGCCGACTCCGCGACGTTGGGGGCGCGAACGCCTTCCGGTGCGGAAACAAATCTCTCCCGCGCGCTTGACCGTGTGCTTTCATCGACGGGCGCGCTGCCTCCCGACCACATCGTCGTCGTCTCGGATGGTCGTGCGCATGACCGCGCTGCGTTGCCCGCTGCGCTGGCTGCTGCGCGGGCGAAAGGCGTGGGGATTTCGACGCATGCAATCGGCACGGATACTCCGCCGCGCAATGTCTGGATCGCGGCGGTGCAGGCTCCGCGCAGCGTGCGTTCGATGTCGAAAATCGCGGTGCACGTAGATGTCGATTCGACCGGGGTGCCTGCTGGCGAGGTGCTCTCGCTGGTGATGAAAGACGAAAGCGGTGCGACAATTTCGCGGACAGATTTACGTGCGACCGGCGATGGAAAGCCGGTGGAATCTGTCCTCACGATCGAAAGCGGACTGCGCCCTGCGCGTTACTCGCTGGAGCTTTCTGCGCCAGGAAAAGAGGTAACGATGGATGACAACCGATTCGATTTTTCCGTGGATGTTGCGACTTCGAAACTGCGGGTGCTTTTTGTCGAGGGAACGCACGTGAAACGCACGGTTGGCACGACCGGTTATTGGTGGAACGACATGGAACTGATGACTCGGGCTTGGGATGCGACGGGGGAAATCGAGTATCAATGCCTCACTCCGATCAGCGAGTTTCTGAACTCGCCGAACCTCGTCGGCGTGACGTTTGTGAACGGCGAGATGCGGACGGATAAGACGAAGGATTTTCCAAAAACGCGCGAGGAGCTTTACCGCTACGACGTGATGCTCATCAGCGATGTGCCGGTGGGGAATTTCTCGGCGGAGCAGATGCAGTGGGTTGTCGATTGGGTGACCGAGCGCGGCGGCGGATTCTTGATGGGCGGGGGATACACGACGTTCGACGCAGGGCACTATGACCAGACGCCGTGGGAGAAGATCACGCCGGTGGATATGCTGCTCGCCGGCGAGGGATTCAATGAAATGCGATTCAAGATTGAGATTCCTAAATCGGTTCGCAATCACCCGACATGGCGCATGGATGCGGACCCGGTGAAGAGCGACGAAATCATCAACACTCATCCAGATTTTACCGGCATGAATCTCGTGCGCCGCGCAAAGCCGGGCGCGATTGTGCTGATGACGAGACCTGAAATGAACAACGTTCCCGTAATCGCCGCGCAGCAGTATGGACGAGGGCGCTCCATCGCGTATCTCGGTGATCCAAATGGCGGGTGGGCAAAGTACCTCGTGAGTTGGGGGCCGCCCGGCGGACCGCCACATGGCCCGCACACCGAACTCGGCCATGGCGACCGCTTCAGATTCAACGAAGCAGCAGCGAAATCTGCGAGCGGACCGCCGCCTCCGCATCCTTCGCCGTACTACGCGAAGTATTGGACAAACGTGGTAAAATGGCTCGGCGAAAACAGCATCCGCTGGCACCGCGACAAGCTCGCTGGCCGCATCGCTGCAGCGCAGGCGCAGCCGGGAAAAGATTTACCGGTCGCAGCCGAAGTGCTCGCTGTCGCGAGCCGCGATGGCCTGCTCGCGCTGGATGTCGGTGCGCGGCTGGACAAGCCCGGTAGCCCCCGTGTCCGGCTGGAATACGACCGCGACCGTCGGGAGTTTGTGGGCGCGGTGCCGATTCCGGCGGATGTTGCAGGCACCGAGACAGCGATCATTTTCGACACGGTTGCGAACGAAGAGCCGTTCACCGATTCCGTGCGTGTCGGCCTGCGGCGGGAAAATCGTGAATTCACCGACTACAAACCAGACCGGGCATTTTTTGCCGAGCTTGCACAAGCGGGCGGGGGAGTTGCCGTGGAGAGCGCAGCCGATGCAGTGAAGGCATGTCGCGACGCAGCGACGAAGCGCGCGCAGGAAGCAGGAAAAACATGGAACCGTCCCGATTGGCCGAAGTGGCCGTGGTGGACCGCACTCGTCGCCGTGCTCTGCGCGGAGTGGGCCATCCGGCGATTCGGTTCGCGCGCGCTCGCCGCTGCGCTGTGCATTTTTGCAGTGTCGGGAATCGCGCAGGAAACACCGAAAGCTACGCCGGAGGAAATCGCCGCGCTCATCGAGCAACTCGGCGCACCGAAAGTTCGACTGCGCGATGAGGCGGAGGAAAAACTCAAAGCAATCCCCGAGGCGCTGGAGGCTGCGAAATCCGCGGCAAAAGGTTCGCCAAAAGAGGAAGTGAGACTCCGCGCGCAGCACGTTCTGGAGGCTATCAATCTCTCGCGATGGCAGATGGAGTCCGAGACTCTCTCACACGAAGCCGCGCCGTTTTCGCAGACCTATGGTACGGAGGTAACTGTGGACCGAAAGAGGTTCTTTACTCGCTCTCACGATGGCATCCGCGTTTGGGACACCGAGACTATGAAGCCCGGAATTCTATTCGGTGAAAAGCTGGTGCGAAACAATGGTTGGATGCGCAGCGGGCCTATCGGTACGCTCGGGATTTCTCCGGATGGCACGCGCATCGTATCGACCGATGAAACCGGGATGATTGTCATTAGCAATGTTGAAGACGGAACCACGATAAAGTCTTGGGCGTCAGCGCCAGCGCCAGCGCCGGTCACGCGGATAGTCAATGGCGTCACTTACACGACGGCGTCATCTTCGTCGGGAACGATGATCTGGCGGGCGCAGTTCATGCCGGATGGAAAACGAGTCGCGACCATCGATCACGGTGGAAATGTTTGTGTATGGAATGCGGAGTCTGGCGAGCAATTGAGCTCGGCAAAAGCACCGCTTTTTGCCCGTGCATTTGCGGTCTCGCCAAATGGGAAATTCATCGCGGTCGGATGTGACCAGAACCCCGGCACAGTCCATATCCTGAACATGGAAACGAATGAGGTTTCGCAGCGCGCAACGACTGGAAGCAGACTTCTCTCGCTCGTGTTTAGCAGCGGGTGTGATTAAAAGTGGAAAGTAGCCCGCGAGTCCCTTCGCGGCATAAAACCAAACGGCGAAGCCGCACGAAACAGAAGTGTCGCTTCGCGAGTGGTGTTGAGCCGCGAAGGGACTCGCGGGCTACTTTGCGCTTTGCGCCATTCTACTTTTAATCACACCCTTTAGCAGCGGTGGAGGAAAGTTACTTGGCGGTGCGAGCGATAATTTCGCGTATTTGTGGGAGGTGGGGGAAGGAGGGACGCTATCGGAAATTAAGCGCTTCGGTGCAATCGAGCGCGAGGTTTTCTCTAGACGAGTCCTCGGTCATTCTTGGAGCGGAGCGGGGTGCGCCAAAAGTAAGCCAGTGGGACATCGCAACCGGTGATATGATTTGGAAAAGTCCATCGATTGAGAAGGCAGTGTGGCAGATTGGAGTGCTTACCGAAGATCGATTC
>JAYSTZ010000308.1:0-9437 GCA_043719365.1 Verrucomicrobiaceae bacterium
CGACAGTCGGGATCGCGATGCGGCAAACAGAGAGCGCGTCGGGGTTCACTTCAAGCATCTGTCTGCGAAGCGTGCCCGTCTTCTCTTCCCCTCGACTCTATCCCGACCTGTCGGGACTGACTACTTTTGCAAGCGACTTCGCTACATCCCAGCGCGGTCACACCCTTTTCGACAGTCTCAATTAACGCTTTAAGCACACTGACCCCATTTCCCTGACCCCATTTCCCCATTTCCCACTGACCCCATTTCCCACTGACCCCATTTCCCATGACCCCATTTCCCATGACCCCATTTCCCGGAAGGCACGGAGATTTTGCGCCTCGCAGGGTTTACGGGGGTTTTTGCGGTCATTATTTGTTCATCATCACCAGCCCGAGGTCATCGGCATCGGCACCAGTCCGCCCATAGACGCCAATCACGAGCCTTCCGTCGCCGCCGACGAGCTTCGCCTTTTCTGTGCTCTTTCTGCCGTAGCTCTGGCTCTTGTAGGTGTTGGCGGAATCGGTGAGGAGTTGGCCGGTGGCGGTGTTTATCTTCATGAAGATGAGCTGTATTTCTTTTCCTTCGCTGATGAGCATCCCCGCGACGGCGTAGCCGGGTCGGGCCATGACTTTCTCCGTCACCTCTAACATCTTGCCCCGGTCTTTGCCGGCGACGATGCCTTGCCGCGTGAGGAAATAGGGGCGCACGGAGCGAATCCAGTTGTCCTTTCCGTGCTGGAAGAACTCGAAGCCCACAAGCAGTCCGCCATCTTCGGGAACGTCGATGCCTCCTTCCGTGGCCGCGCCCTGTTTGGAGTTGGCGGTGCGGATATAGGCTTTCGCTTTTGCCGCCGCTGCGAGTTTGTCGGCAAATCCAGCCTCCAAAGCGCCAAGGGCTTTCACCGTCCCGGCAGTCACGGTGGAATCCGCGACCACTTTGGGCTTCTCGCCAGCGGGGACAAGGCCAAGCTCCGCGCTCACACGCTGGTGTTCCGCCTGCACTGCGGCAGCCTTGGCAACGGTATTCTGCGCCGTGAATCGCCGCTCCAACGTGCCAAGCGAATTGAGATACTGGCGGGAGTACTGGGCCTCTTGCTGGACAAAAGGAGCTTTCGTTTTGAGGATATCCGCATCGAACTTCGCTCGTGACTGCTGCAACTGCACCCCCATCTTCGCACGTTCCTCCGCCGTCGGAGCCTTCCCCGCCGCCACCCGATCGCGCTCCGCTGCAACCGGCACCGAAAGCACGGGATCATTCGCACTTTGCTGGAGCATCCGGTCCAGCGTGGCGAGATAGGACGTAACAAACGGCTTTGCGCGCGCCTCGGCATTCGCCCGGATGGTGGTGACGGCCTGCACGTAGGGCACCTTGAGTTGCACAAGTTCTGCTGGCATTTCCTGCGCACAAGCGATGGTGGAAATGGCAGCAATGGCGAGCATTAGGAGGTGTGTTGTTTTCATTTGTTTCGCAGTGTCTTGGTTTGTGTGGCGTTCACTTTCGGGACGGAAGCTACTTCGAGTCTCTCTCATTGTCGTTTTTCACGTTGGGCAGCAGCGTGCATCAGCTATTATTGGACGTTGAGGCTTATGGCGGGTTTGCTTCTCGATGAAAAGCAGTTTTCGGGGAGGGTAAAACGCGCTCGTCCTCATGGCGGCTTGGGTGGTGTCTTAACTGAAAGCGGTGAACCAGTTCACGGCTTGTCCTCTTTTTCCCGTTCCGAAATCAGTTCTTCGCGGCCGGTGCGGTCGCGGTATTCGATGTGGCCGCGCTTGCCGAGGACGAGCGGGCGCTCATCGTCGGTGAGGACGGTGACTTTTTTCCCGTCGTGGTCGTTCACGGTGGAGCTTTCCAAATCGAACTGCCGCAGCACTCCTCCAAACGCGGCGATGAGGTTTTCGGGCGTGAAGACTTCGGCGGTCGGTCCACACGCGAGCACGGTTCTATTCACAAGAACGACGCGGTCGCAGAACTCGGGGACGGAGCCGAGGTTGTGCGTGGAGACGAGGATGAGGCTGCCGGCGATTCGCAGTTCGTGGAGCAGCGCGATGATGTCCTCCTCGGTCTTCGCATCGACGCCGGTGAACGGCTCGTCGAGCAGGATGATTCGTCCACCTTGCGCGATGGCACGGGCTACGAATGCGCGTTTCTTTTGGCCGCCGGATAGCTCGCCGATCTGCCGCGCGCGCAAGTCCCAAAGACCCACGCGCTCCAGCGCGTTCTTCACGGCGGCGCGGTCGGCGGCACGGGGAATGCGGAGGAAATTCATGTGCCCGTAGCGGCCCATCATGACGACATCGTAGATGCTCACAGGGAACGTCCAGTCCACGTCTTCGGCCTGCGGGACATACGCGACCCAGCTCTGTTTCTGCGCGGCGCGGATGGGGCCGCCGTTGACTTTCACCCAACCATGGACGGGCTTCACGAAGCCCATGAGTGCTTTGAAGAGGGTCGATTTTCCCGAGCCGTTCACGCCGACGAGCGCGCAGATGGTGCCGCCGTCGAGGCGAAAGCTGGCGTCGCGCAGGGCGGTGTTTCCATTCGGGTAGGTGACGGTGACTTCGCTTGCTTCGAGAGTGAGCGTGGTGAGTTCAGCGGACATGGACTAAAAACGGAGCGAGATGCCGACGAAAGGCTGCGCGTCTGGCGCGGAGCGAGTGAGCCCGAAGTTACAGCCGGCATCAAGCTGCACATCGGGAGTGAGCGCGAAGGTGAGCCCGCAATCGAACTGTCCGACCCAAGGTGCGCCGCTCTCCGCGCTGAGGACGGCGACAAGTTCCACATAGCCGCCGAGGCGCCCGGTGATGTCGTGGCTGAAGGTGATCGAGTTTAGCCATTCGGCGTGATGCCCGCGCCCGTCGGCGTCGGCGAGCCAGTCCAGCTCCGTCATCACGCCCATGCCCCAGCCGCCCGGCAGTTCCACTGCCAGCGGGAGGATGATGCCGCCTTCCACCTCGCCCTCGCCGTGAAGCGGCACTTTGACAAAAGGCATCACCGCCGCCGCCGTCCTGCCGCCGTCATTGCCCCAAAGGTTCACTTTGAGCCGCAGGGTGAGGTCGCCCCAATCACCCATACTGCCGGTGCGCGTGTAGCTATCGAAGACGGCCTGCAAATCCACGCGCTCGGTCAGTCCGAGCTTGAGATTGATCGGTGCGAAATTCCACGCCTCCGTGCCGTGGTCGAGGGTGGCCTTGAAGAAATCCAGCTCCACCTGCAACCGCCCGGCGGGCACGGTGTATGGGCTCTCTGTCTGGTCCGGGCGGTCCGTGCTCATGTCGCGCATCTGCGGTGCGGCGAGCGCAGTGCTGGCGATGAATGCGAGTGCGGCGCGCATTATTTCGCCCCTCCGGTGAATGCGTTCACGATGGTTTCGGCGTTCGTTTCCAGAAGGCGGAGATACGTCGGGGCGGGGCCTGAAGCCTCGGTGAGAGAGTCCACATACAGGACGCCGCTGTATCGCGCGCCGGTCTCCTTTGCGACCTGGCGGGCGGGCTTATCGCTGATGGTGCTCTCGGAAAAAACGACGGGCACTTTATGCTCTCTCACTGCGTCAATGACCCGCTGGACCTGCTGCGGCGTGCCTTGAGCATCCGCGTTGATGGGCCATAGATAGAGCTGCTTCAGCCCGTAGTCCCGGCAGAGATAGGAAAATGCACCCTCGCTCGTAACGAGCCATCTCTGCTGCTCCGGGATGCTTGCCATCTTTGCGCGGACGGGCGCATCCATCGTGCGGATTTTGGCGATGTAGGCGTCGGCGTTTGCCTTGAAGGCATCCGCGTGTTCCGGCACCGTGCTGGCCAGCGCGTCGCGGATATTCTCGATGTAGCGGACAGCGTTTTCCGGCGACATCCAAGCGTGGGGATTCGGCTTCCCGGTGTACGGCCCCTCGGTGATGCCCATTGGTTCGATACCTGCCGAGATGACGAACTGCGGGACGTTTTTCACATTCGCAAAGAAGGGTTCGAACCAGCGCTCAAGATTCAGCCCGTTCCAAAGAACGAGAGTGGCCCGCTGCGTCTTCACGATGTCGCCGGGCGTCGGCTCGTAGCCGTGAATCTCGGCACCGGGCTTGGTGAGCGATTCCACGTCGGCGTGCTCCCCGGCAACATTGCGCGCCATGTCGGCAAGGATGGTGAAGGTCGTTAGAACGACGGGGCGCCCCGAGGGTTTCACAGACTTCCCGCAGCTCCACAAAAAACCCAGCGACATCACCACGGTCGCGAACAGGAGGCAGAGTCGGATATATTTCTTAGTCACGACTAACTTCTATACACTCGGAAAAGTTAGACGCAACTAATTTCCGCATTTTCGGGAAGCAATGGCTTGCTCTGCGACGTGCGGTGCTCTTCGTTCAAACCACGATGCGTATTGTAAGACTTCTTATCGATGGCCGCCCGACGCTTGCCTGCGAGCAGGCGGATGGCGGATTCACAGCTTTGGACGGACAGCTTTTCTCGGAGCTGCGCGACACGGGCCGCCGCGTGGACGGCCCGTTGCTCGCGCCGGTGGAGCCGACCGTGGTCTTTTGCGTCGGCCTGAACTACCGCCGCCACGCTGAGGAGACGAAGGCGGAGGTCCCGAAATATCCCGTGCTCTTTATGAAATCGCCTGCGTCACTCCAGCATCCCGGCCAGCCCATCATGCTGCCCCGCGCATTGCGGAGCGACAAAGTGGATTACGAATGCGAACTCGCTGTGGTGATCGGCCGCGCGGCGAAGAATGTCTCGCGGGTGGAGGCCATGGACTACGTCTTCGGCTACACTTGCGCAAACGACGTCTCGGCGCGCGACTGGCAGAAAGATGGCGGCGGCGGCCAATGGTGCCGTGGAAAAACGTTCGATACCTTCCTGCCTCTCGGCCCCGCCCTGGTGACTGCCGATGAGATCCCGAATCCCAATGCGCTGCGGATCGCAACGCGGGTGAACGGCGAGACGCTGCAAGACTGGAGCACGGACGACATGATATTCGACATCCCCGCGCTCATCGAATTCCTGAGCGCGAGCACCACCCTGCCAGCCGGCGCGGTGATCATCACAGGAACTCCCCACGGAGTCGGCATGGCGCGCACACCGCAGCGCTGGTTGCAACCGGGCGATGTCACGGAAGTGGAAATCGAGCGGATCGGGATTTTGCGCAATCCGGTGATTGAGGAACCGCTCGGATAATTCTTAGTCCCCGTAGCCGTTTGGATGCTTCACATGCCACGCCCATGCAGAGGCGATGATCTTATCGATGGATTGGAACTGCGGCTGCCAGCCGAGCTCGACGCGCACTTTATCCGAGCCTGCGATGAGGCGCGGCGGGTCTCCGGCACGGCGGGGTTTTTCCACGACGGGGATTTTCGTTCCGGTGATCGCTTCGCACGTCGCGATGATCTCGCGGACGCTCGTGCCGCCGCCGGTACCGAGATTGTATTTGGCACTCTGCGGCGCGCTGAGAGCGAGCATGTGGGCCTGCGCGAGGTCGAAAATGTGGATGTAATCGCGGATGCAAGTGCCGTCGGGCGTCGGATAATCCGTGCCGTAAATCTCGACGTGTTCCTTTTGACCGAGCGCGACTTTTAGCACGTTTGGGATGAGGTGCGTCTCGATCCGGTGATCTTCGCCGTAGGTCTCGCTCGCTCCCGCAGCGTTGAAATAGCGGAGAGCGACGTATTTAAGATCGTGGATTTCGCTGTACCAGCGGAGGACTTGCTCAAACATGAGCTTGCTCTCGCCGTAAGGATTGATGGGCCGTTGCGGAAGCGTCTCGTCGATGGGCATCCGCTCGGGGATGCCGAATGTCGCACAGGTGCTGGAGAAGACGAAGCGCTTGCAGCCGACGGCGTGCATGGCGTCGAGAAGGTTGATGCCGCCATAGACGTTGTTGCGAAAGTATTTCGAGGGATTCGTCATGCTCTCGCCGACCAGCGCGTTCGCGGCAAAATGCATGACGGCCTCCGGCTCCACGGCCTCCATGGCGTCTTCGATATCGCAGCGGGTTTGCAGGTCGCCGGTGATGAGCTTTGCGCGCGGGTCCACCGCGGAGCGATGTCCTTCGGTGAGGTTGTCAAAAACGGTGACGGTGTGCCCCGAATTGATGAGTTGCTCCACGCAAATACTGCCGATGTATCCGGCGCCGCCGGTGACTAGAATGTTCATTGTGCGGGCGATGTAGCCAACAACGTGCCGAACGGAAAGGGAGAACGCAGAATGCCCCGCCGTTACGGGAGCTTTTGCCGCAGCACTTCGTCTGTCTGTTTTTTGCGGTATGCGATGAGCGCCTGGCTCACGCTGGCATTGTTCAAAGCGAGGATGCTGACTGCGAGAAGTCCGGCGTTCTTCGCTCCGGCTTCGCCAATCGCCAGCGTTCCCACCGGGATGCCGCCGGGCATCTGGGCGATGCTGAGGAGCGAGTCGAGTCCGCTGAGCGCTTTGCTCTGCACCGGGACGCCGAGAACGGGGAGATGGGTGTGCGCGGCGACCATTCCGGGGAGGTGCGCGGCCCCTCCGGCCCCAGCTATAATGACCTGGATACCGCGTTCGGCAGCGGTCTTCGCGAATTCAGCCATGAGGTCCGGCGTGCGATGCGCGGAGACAACTTTGGCTTCATGCGGGACGCCAAATCTTTCGAGGATATCCACGGCGTGCTTCATGGTTTCCCAGTCGGATTTGCTGCCCATGATGACGGCGACGAGCGGTGATTTCATTTCGGGAGTGTGGGTATTTTTCACCCATGGTGTCGAGCGTGCTATTTCCCGAAAAATCCCGGCGTCCAGGTCCAGTGCGGCCAAAAAAGGGAACCCGACCATTCGGCTGGGTCGTCTTATTAACCGGGCCAGTTTCTGCGTCTCCAACCCCATGACTTGCCGCAGTAACGACATTGCCGACGTTAACGCTTCCAAGCGTCTTGGCTAGTGTAGTCCGCCATAAGTCGTGTAACATAAGGACAACGAGTGTATGAATGGGTGATGCGAATTGCGACTGAGATAGAATTGACTGAAATGACTATTGACTGGGAAAGAACGGTTTCTACTTTGAGCGCCTCTTATTGTTGCTCTTTCTGCTCTGCGGTGCCCGGCGTGGTCACGGCGAGGATGGCCCGAATGGCCCTCGAAAGCTTGTTTTTGCGCGAGTCCGGCGGCAGGTGGATGAACCCGGCGGGAATCGCGGGTCGCTCGTGCAGGAGCGTGTAAAAGACATGATTGCAGACGTAGCGACCGGCGTCGGCAGAGGACTCGATGGTGATGTTTTTCCGCGCGCATTCGCCGAAGATGTGCGCGATGGGCAGCGTGCTATTTAAACGACGGGGACCGCCAGGGACGATGGGGCGGCGCTCGCGGACTTCGCCGGCATTGTCGGGAACTGGAGAGTCGTCTTCGTTCACCGCGGCCGTCTCAATCCGGATTGCATCCGCAGACGCCGCCAGCCCCGTGCAGAGCACGACCGCCGGGCGGAGTTCGCGTAGCCATTCAACGATGAGCTTGCCCGCCGCCGCATACTCCACAGGCAACACGCGCCCGATGACGTGCAGCCGACCCACTCTCGCGCCGTCCAGCGCAAGCGCGAGATCGGCGGAGGGATTTGTCGTATCGCCGCCGAAGGGCTCGAAGCCGGTGACGAGCGCCCGAGGACTCACGGGAGCTTGTTCAATTCCGCGAGCAGTCCGGCCTGAGTGAGGCCGTCGGCGATCCATGCGTCGCCGCGTTTGCGGAAGAGCACGTAGAGCGGGACGCCCGCGCGTTTGCACTTATCGAGCGCTTGTTTGATGTCGGGTGCACCGGAAGTGTAGTCGGCTTTTACGAAGAGGACGTTCTTCGCTTTGAACGCCGTTTGGATGGGCTGGGTGGCCAGCACGGTCTTCTCGAAGGCTTTGCAATTGATGCACCAGTCGGCGGTGAAATCGACGAATACCGGGCGGTTCGCATTCAAACCGCGGCGGATGTCCACGAGGAGGTTCGATGCTTTGCTTTCCAGCGGCTGCACGGTGCCGCGGATGAAATACAACCAAGCTCCTACGATCACAATCAAGGCCACGGGGAGAGGCCAGCGCGCATCGTGGTAAGTCCCGTAAATCCAAGCGGCAAAGCCGATGGTGAGTAGGAAAGCCGCGACGGCGACGACCATGGGGCTGGTCGGCAGCGAGTTGAGCAGCCACACGGCAAAGCCCAGCATTGCGAACCCAAAAATCTGCTTCATCCGCACCATCCACATTCCGGGCTTCGGCAGGAACTTCATCCACGCGGGCTGCCAGGTGAGCAGGAAATACGGGAGCGCCAGGCCCGTCGCGATTGCGGCGAAGAGCGCGAATACTTTGGGGCCGGGCTCATTCACCGCGATGCCGATGACCGGGGCGACGAGCGGCGCCGTGCAACTCGTGCCGAGGAGCGTGGTGAAAAATCCGTGCATGAAAGCGCCGCCCATCCCCTCTTTGCCCGAAGCCTCGCTGAGCTTTGTGGACGTATCCCCGCCAAGCGTGACTTCGAATACGCCGAGCAGGCTGAGGCCGAACCCGAACATGATCGCAATCATCACGGTGAGCCCGAGCGGATTGGAAAACTGCGCGCCCCAGCCGAGCGATTGATTCGCCGAAGCGAGCCCGAGGACAAGCACCGCCAACGCTCCGAAAAACGCGAACACTCCCGCGCAATAGGCGAGCCCGAGCTTGAAGATCCGGTCTTTTGCTTCCCCGGCCTGCTGCATGAAGCCGAAGATTTTCAGGCTGATGACGGGGAGCACGCAGGGCATCAAATTGAGCAGCAATCCGCCGAGAAATCCCTTGAGCAAAAGCGAGAGCAGACCTTCCGGTTCGGACTTGGTGACCTCGTCGAAAGGGTCCCAAGTCTCGCCATCGTCTGCGGCGTCCGCGATTGCGGCGTTTTTCTCCCCGCTCTCCACGGGTGGCGGATCGCCGATGTACCAGCCTTTGCGTTTGCCGTCGGGATCGGTAATGACGAGCAGCCCGCTCCATGCGAGTCCATCGTCCCACGGATACTTGAAGAGCTTTGTGCCGTCCGCAGCCTCTTCGGTGATGACGGACTTTTGGAACTCGATTCCGCCGCTGAGCTTCGGCGCGGGGATGACGAAAAACTCGGTCTTCGTTCCTTTTGGCAGTCCGCCGATGCGCACGGACAATTCCTTTTTCGGCATGTCGAAAGACACGTCTTTCGTCGGCGGCTCGTCGGTCCTCGGCATCTGCGCGGCCCATTTGGAAAACAGCTCGGCGTTCGCAGGCGCAGCTTTTCCAACGGGAAGCGTGAGTGTCAGTTCATCGCGCCCTTCAACACAAATATTGGAGCAGAGCTGCCATTTGATTTTCGCGGAGATCGTGGCACTGCCGGGGGGCGTCTTTTCCGGCGGCGTGACTTTCACCGTGAACATCACCTCGTGCTCGTAGCCGTAGAAAGTCGCCATGTTTCCATCGATCAGCATCTCCGGCAGCGGGAACTCGGGTTCCTCGACCTTCCACCCTTTCGGGAG
>JAYSTZ010000309.1:0-3856 GCA_043719365.1 Verrucomicrobiaceae bacterium
AGTGTGCCCAAGGCTTTAACTGGTCGGAAGGCCCCACCTGGTTTCAAAACGCGATCGTTTTCTCGGATGTCCCAGAAAACATCATCTACAAATGGGCTCCCGGCGATAGCTTGACCGCATCCGTCTTTCTGAAACCCAGTGGGATGCTAAAACCCACGGCCGGTTTCGCAGAGCAAGGCTCCAATGGGCTCGGCACCGATGCTCAGGGCCGTCTGCTCATTTGCCAGCATGGTGAACGTCGTGTCGCGAGGCTGGAAAAGGACGGCACTCAAACCAGTCTTGCCGACAAGTTTGAAGGCAAACACTTCAATTCACCCAATGACCTTGCCCGAACAAAGAGTGGTGACATCTACTTTACCGATCCGCCCTACGGACTCGACAAGCTCAACGATTCTCCCCTCAAGGAACTGGCATTTAACGGCGTCTTTCGTATCGCTGCCGATGGCAAAGTCACGGCGGTCATCAAGGATCTTACCTTTCCCAATGGCATCGCCATTTCTCCCGACGAAAAGATCCTCTATGTCGCAGTGAGCGATCCCAAGCATACCAACATCATGGCCTACGACCTCCAGCCCGACGGCTCGGTGGCGAATGGTCGGGAGTTCTTTAATGCAGAGGCTCGGAAGAAGCCCGATCTCAAAGGGGGCTGCGATGGGATGAAGGTGGACAAAGCGGGGAACATCTTTACCACGGGCCCCGGCGGCGTGCTGGTCATCTCGCCAGCAGGCAAACATCTCGGCACGCTGCTCACCGGACAGCAGACTGGCAATTGCGCCTGGGGTGACGATGGTTCCACGCTCTACATTTGTGCGGATATGTATTTGTGCCGAGTGAAAACTAGGACCAAAGGCGCAGGCTGGTAAACCGATCTGCTGCCGCACCCGCAGGAAGCGCTGGTTGGCTGCGGTCGTAGTTACCGTGTCGCGTATTGCCACCGGTTTCACACCCAGCGTCGGCGAATCTCCCGAGACATGGCCCGGCCCCGCAATTGGAGCACCCAACACGTTTGGGGTGATCGTGATTCGCGGCCCTGCCCAATAGCCCGTCGTCTGGACTTGGATCGACACATCATCGCGAGTTGGGTCGCGCGGCAGGAATACCCGCAATCTTTCTCCCACGGGATACCTACTGCGGGTGATAGATGTCGCCGTCACCTTCCAAAGCCAATATGGGAAAGGACCATAGGTGTATGCGCACCTTTTTCGAAGAATGACTTGCCGCGCCGTCGTAGCGCGTTCTGTGGACGGATTTAGGGATTGACTTGCGGTGGAGGTTTCGGTGTCCTTCGCGCGTCGTTCCCCACCGTGAAACTGCGTTTTTATCAAGGCTGCGGGTTTTTCTTACGTTTCTTCCGTTTTCGAGACGGAAGGGATACAGAAAGGGTCGGACTATGACCGAGCGATGGCTTTGGATCAATGAGCAGGCTGCGGGGCCATTTTCGGAAATGGCGATCGAGCGCAAGGTGGCGAAGGGGGAAATCTACGGCAGCACTTTATACTGGCACGACGCTGCGGAGGAGTGGCGTTCGCTGCGGCATTTCCGCGATGGGGCGCACGCGGAGGAATTGCGCGAAATTCGCGCGCATGGCTGGCCCGGTGTGGAATTCGTGGCGGGGCGCACGGAAGAGGAATGCCCGGTTTGTCAGACGATGCATGGAAAGCGTTTCGCGATCGCCGAAGCGCCGACGATTCCGCCGCCCGACTGCACATGCGATCCGTGGAGTCTGGCGAAGTTGATCGGGCACCATTGATCTCGGAACGAGCATGGGTCCGGAGGTTTCCTGACCAAGTAGTCGAGTTCGTCTGGGTGACCGGTCCTGGCGAGGGTTGGGAAACCACCCTTGGTTTTATAAATATCCCGCCGCGTGCAGACGCCGCGTGAGGTCGCTCTGGCGCGTGAGGGCTTCGCGATAGGTTTCTTTGTGCGCTTCGTTGGGCTCGGCGCGCGTGTCTTCGTCGAGGACGACGAGGCGTTTGCAGAGTTCTCGGAAGGTGATGGGCTGGCCGGTGGCCATGGCTTGCGCGAAGCCGCCCTGGATCGCTGCGCCGAGGGCCGCGCCTTCGGCCGATTTCAGGCAGACGGTGGCGACGCCGAAGATGTCTGCGCAGATTTGCCGCCAGATCGCGCTCTTGCTGCCGCCGCCGGTGAGACGTATTTCATTGGGCGTGATGCCGAGTTCGCGGAAGCGCGCGAGGCCGTAGGCGAGGCCGAGCGTCGCGCCTTCCATGACGGCGCGGGCCATGTGCGGGGCGGTCATGTTTTCGCAGGTGAGGCCGTGCATGACGCCGGTGCCTTGAGGGAGATTCGGGGTGCGCTCGCCGTTGAGATACGGGAGGAAAAGAAGTCCGCTGGCTCCGGCGGAGACGGTGGCGATGTTCTGTTCGAGCTGCTCGTGCGACCAGCCGTGCATTTTGCGGAACTGCTCGGTGACAACGGTCACATTCATCGTGCAGGCGAGCGGCATCCAGCGATCCGTGCTGTCGCAAAAGGCGGCGATTTCGCCTTCGGGATCGATGACGGGTTTATCCGAGCAGGCATAGACGGTGCCCGAGGTGCCGAGGCTGACGGTGACGACGCCGGGCTGCACGTTGCCGGTGCCGATCGCGCCCATCATGTTGTCGCCGCCGCCCGCGCTCACCACGATTTCGCTCGAAAGGCCCCACTCGGTGCGCAGGCTTTCGCGGAGCAATCCGAAGGCGCGTCGCGAACTGGCGAGCGGCGGGAGCGCGCCGGCGAGATCGGGGTCGATGAAGTCGATGAGCGGCTCGCACCATTTCTTTTCGCGCACGTCCATCAGACCGGTGCCGGACGCGTCGCCGAACTCCATGCCGCGGTCGCCGGTGAGGTGAAAATTGATGTAGTCGTGCGGGAGGAGGACGGTCTCGAGCGCCTGGTAGTTTTTGGGCTCGTTCTGTTTCAGCCACAGGATTTTCGGCGCGGTGTAGCCGGGCAGGATCGTGTTTCCGGCGAGCTTGATGAGTTCTTCGGCTCCGCCAAATTCATCCTCGAACTGCTGGCACTGCGCCGCCGTGGAAGTGTCGCACCAGAGCTTCGCCGGGCGGATGACTTTTCCCTTTTTATCCAGCGGCACAAAACCGTGCTGCTGCCCGCTGACGCCGATCGCCTTCACTTCGTCCTTCCGTTTTCCCAGCGCGGCGAGCACCTCCGACACGGTCTTGTTCACCGCGTCGATCCACTCTTTCGGGTCCTGCTCCAAATGCCCCGGTGGCAGTCCTTCGATGAGCCCGTAGCCGTGCGCGGCGGACGCGAGGAGCTGGCCGGTCTCGAGGTCGAGGGCGATGGTTTTCGTGCTTTGTGTGCCGCTGTCGATGCCGAGGGAGATCATGGGAATTTTAGATGGATGATTTCAGATTTCAGATTTGAGGGTGAAAGCGATAGCCAGATTGGAGTCGCGACGCTAAATCTGAAACCTGAAATCTGAAATCTGAAATTCCCTCATGGTCAAAAAGCTTCTCCACACCCGCTATCGCGTCACCGATTTGGAAAAGACGGCGTCGTTCTACAAGGACGTGCTCGGCCTCGAAGAGACGCGCCGCCACAAATCTCCGCGCGGTTCCGAGCTGGTTTTTTTCAAAGCGCCGGGTAGCGAAGAGGAGATCGAGATTTGCAAATACGACGCCAGCGGGCCGGTGAATGTTGGCACGGACATCACGCATCTCGCGTTTGAAGTGGACGACATGGACGCCTTCGCTGCGCACTCTGCGGCGAAAGGTTACCCGCTTTCCGATGGGCCGACGCCGACGAGCACGGGGAGCGTGATCGCCTTTGTGGATGCGCCGGAAGGTTACGAGATCGAGCTAATCCAGCGCGCGAAATGAACCGCCACGCAATCCGC
>JAYSTZ010000310.1:0-3855 GCA_043719365.1 Verrucomicrobiaceae bacterium
CCGTGCTGGGCTCGCTGCGCGAGGGTTCGCGTTGCGAAAGTGTCTCCGGCGGGTCGCCAGAGACGACACGCGGGGCGCGTGTGCTACCCTTCGCTGAGGGAGCGTTTGGTGATTCGGTGGCGGATGAGATTCCCGGCCACCATGCCCAACGATAGTCTGCGGGATTTTCGACGAGCTTTTCAGTTACAGGGTTGTGGACGACGTAGAGGAACTTCTCTTCCAAGTCGGATGAAGACCGAATGTAGCGATCAAAGGATTCTTTTTCCCACACCGCACCGCTGGCTCCGGTGAGCTTATTGATCTCGTGCGCGGTGAACGATTTGATCGAGTGCAGGATTTGTGTTAGCGGAAAATACTGGGGCGAACCATCGGTAGCGTGTTCCTTTATCCACGGTTTGAGAATCAGGTGGACATGATCCGGCATCACGCACGCGGCAAAAAGATCATAGCGGCTTTTACTCCAATGGAGGATCGTATCGAGGACGATGTCGCGGGCTTCGGGGGAAAGCGGGCGACGCCCAACGGTGGCAAACGAAATGGTGTAAGCGGCGGTGGGGGTTTGGAAATGAGGGAGCGCACGTTTTGCGTAGGTGAAGCTGGGTTCACCGCGTGAAGATGTTCCCGGCTCATCTTGCGAGGGGTAGCACACGCGCCCCGCGTGTTGCTCCCGGCGACTCGCCGGGAGTGTTTCGCCGTCAGGCGACCCTTCGCCGTAGGCGACTGTGCTGGGCTCGCTGCGCGAGGGTTCGCGTTGCGAAAGGGTCTCCGGCGGGTCGCCAGAGACGACACGCGGGGCGCGTGTGCTACCCTTCGTTTTTTTGGCGTTTTTCTCGAAGAGCGGGAGCGGGCTATTCCCCTCGCGCCGCGAGCCGGTGCGGAGACCGACACGGATGCTGAGCGGGCCGAGCAGGCGCTTGAAATTGAGGTAGTGCTGCTCGGCGAGGATTTGCGTGGGAGCCATGAGCGCGGCTTGATAGCCGGCCTCCACGCAAAGTAGCATCGCACTCATCGCGACGAGCGTTTTACCCGCGCCGACATCGCCGTGGAGCAGGCGGTTCATCGGGCGCGTCAAAGCAAGATCATGCTGCACTTCCGCGATGGCGCGTTGCTGTGCGCCGGTGAGTGGGAACGGGAGCGCCGCGTGGAGTCGGCGCATGAGCTCGCCGCTGCCGCAATGCGCTGCGCCCTGTTCGTGCTGCTGTTCGTTTCGGCTGGCAGCGACGGAGAGTTGCATCCGCAAAAACTCCTCCAGCACGCAATGCCGCCGCGCTTTCTCCAGCGATTCGTAGCTCTCGGGGAAGTGCATCTGCCGCAACGCCCATATACGCGAACATGAATCGAGTTTTGGCGGAAGGAGCGTGGGCACGCTTTCGTCGGTGAGTCGCTCGAGCACCGTCCAGACGATCCAGCGGATGAGCCGCGGCGTCAGTCCTTCCGTGGCTCCGTGGATGGGCGCGATCCTTTTTAAATGAATGCTCTCCTCGGCGTCGTTCTCCACGATTTCAAAATCGGGATGAGTGATGACCATGTTCGAGCCGCTGCGCTTTGGTTTGCCATACACGACGACGCGCATTCCGTTTGCGAACATCTTCTCGACCCAGTGCGAGTTGAACCACCGCAGCACGAGCCGCCCAGCAAAAGCCGTCGGGTTGCTGTCCTCGATCATCACGTCGAACATTTTCTGCGAGCCGCCGAATCGCTTGAGTTGCGAACGCGTGACTTCGCCGCACACACAGACGGCTCCCTCGGTCGCGTCGGTGGGAAATTTATCGAACTCCCGGCGGTCCTCATAGCGCCGTGGAAAATGCATGAGTAAGTCGCCCACGGTCACGAGCCCAAAGCGCGCGAGCTGACGTGCCCGCAGGTGCGGCACGAAATCGAGTTCGACGAGCGGTGTGTCCAAATTCACGGCGGCACGCTACGCGACACGCGGATAGAACGACAAGCTGCTTGCGTTTTCTTCACGCCGTCCGTAAACGCGGAGCCGAAAGTTTAACCTCAAATCAACACATCATGGCCGATAAAAATACAAAAGTACCCGAGAACGTTCCAGGCGCCTGGTACGTAGATAACGAACTCTGCACACCTTGCCGCGTCTGTCTGGACGAAGCGGGCGACCTGCTTCAATACAACTCCGACGAATCGAAGGTGTTCTTTTTCAAGCAGCCCGAATCCGCCGACGAGCTTGCGCACGCAGCATCAGCGCGCGACGTCTGTCCTCAGGCAGCCATCGCCGAAGACGGCGAATAGAACGCACGTTTCTCAATTTAAACACCCAATCGTCTTCGCGGGCGGCTGGGTGTTTTTTGTTTGGCGCGGATGCGAGGGTGAACGCGGGTTTGACGTTCTGCCGTTTCTGCGCGATTCCTATCAACCTCGCGCCATGCTTCGCAACCTCGCCTTCATTCTTCTCGCTGTCACTAGTGCGGCCTTCGCCCAGCAAAAAACCATCTATCTGACGTTCGACGATGGACCACAGCCTGGCACTACGGATGTGCTCGATGTGCTCAAAGACGAGGGGGCTCATGCCACGTTCTTCCTCACGGGAAGTAACGCGCTCTCCGTAGGCGGGATCGAGGGGCAGGCAAAAATCATCCTCCGCGAACTTGCCGAGGGGCACGAGCTGGGGAACCACTGCTACATCCACGAGCCCATGACGAAAGACGGCTACCGCGCAGCCTACGGGGATCTCTCGACGGATGCGCAGCGGGATGCCTTCCACAAAAACTATGCGCGCAACCAGAGTGAAATCGGGCGTCGCATCGACAAGCCTGGCTTCAAGTTTGAGTTCGCGCGCCTGCCCGGCGACGGCAGCACCTTTCCCCACCTCGTCGCGGATACGCAGACTTTGGGGATGAAGCATTTCCACTGGCAGCAAGAGTTTGCGCCAAATGGGGAGTTTAAGTGGATCAAGAACCTGGATTGGAAAGGCGTCATCGGCGTCGGGGGTGACTACGCATTTTTCCCGCGCGACGGCGACGTGATCCTTTTCCACGATCGCCATTGGGCCGGAGAAAAGAAGGAGCGGTTGCGAAACCTCATCCGTTTTCTCAAAGAAAAGGGCTACGTCTTCGGCAAGCTCGCCGATTGGAAGCCCGCCCCGCCGAAAGCACCTGCAGCCTCAAAGCCGGAAGCCACGCCGGTAAAGCCGGTGGCTCACAAGCCAACGACTGCGCCGTTACCTTAGCCACTCGACGACCTGCTTCGCCCAGTAAGTGATGATGAGGTCGGCGCCGGCGCGTTTGAAGGCGGTCATTTGTTCGAGGACGCTGGCGCGTTCGTCGAGCCAGCCTCGCTCGGCGGCGGCTTTGAGCATGGCGTATTCGCCGCTCACGTTATAGACGGCGGTGGGCAGGCCGAAGCGCTCTTTCACCCGGAAGACGATGTCGAGATACGGGAGGCCGGGTTTTACCATCACGATGTCGGCTCCTTCCTCGATGTCGCGGGCGACTTCGCGCAGGGCCTCGGCGGCGTTGGCGGCGTCCATTTGGTAAGTGCGGCGATCGCCAGCCATGGGCGCACTCTCGGCAGCGTCGCGGAACGGGCCGTAAAATGCGGAGGCGAATTTCGCCGCGTAGCTCATGATGATCGTGTTCACAAAACCCGCTTCATCGAGTGCGGTGCGCAGGGCTCCGATGCGGCCATCCATCATGTCGCTCGGCGCGACGACGTCGGCTCCGGCTCGGGCGTGGGAAACGGCTGTGGCGGCGAGCAGTTCTACGCTCGGGTCGTTGTGGACGTGCGCGACTCCGCCGTGAAACTCCGTGATGCCGCAGTGCCCGTGGCTCATGTATTCGCAGAGGCACACGTCAGTCATCACGATGAGTGTGGGAATCTCCGCCTTGAGCTTCCGGA
>JAYSTZ010000032.1:0-4878 GCA_043719365.1 Verrucomicrobiaceae bacterium
TTCATCACGGTGCGGTCGAACGAAATGTCGTCGAGGTAAATGCCGTCGCAGCCCGCGTTTTCGATGAGCCAGCGGAGGCCTTCGAGGTAGAGGTTGTCATAGCGCGACTTGGTGGCGGTGAGCACGCTGGCGTCGTTCGTGCCGGGCTCGTACCACGCGCCGAGGTAGTTGCCGCCGAGGTGTTCTTCCAGCCACGCATGGCCGCCGCCAGAATGTGGCACAGCCGTCCCGGCTGTGGGAGGGCTCACAGGCGGGACGCCTGTGCCACTTTCTCCCGCGAGAAGCTCGCTGCCAAAGGACCGCAGCGCGAACAGCTCGGGCGTCCAGTTTGAGAGTTCGCGGATGGTGTAGTAATACTTCACGCGCATCCCGAGGGCGTGGACTTTTTCCGCGTAGTCGCGGAGTTTGTCGGCAGTGAGAAAGGGGTAGTTGATGTAGGGATTGAGCGCGTTGCCTTGGTGAATGTTGATGATGTTTGCGCCGCTCGCTTTCACCTTCGCCGGATCCGGCACGCCGCCGACTTGGAAGTAACGGTCCTTCCACTGCGCGGCGGTGTTGAGCGGCTTGAACGGGGTGATGGAGAGGTCGAAATTAAAGTGCAGCGGCTTGCCCGGCTCTAGCGTGCGCGGGCCGGAGTAGGCGGTAAAGAGGGCGGTCTTTTCGTCTTTGCGCTCCACTTTGATTCCGCCCGTTCCCCAGCTCGGCGGGAGGTTCAGCGGCTGGCGCGGGTAGTGGATATTGATCATCGGGCGGACGTAATTCTCCCCCGTGAGCCGCACGCGCAGCCCAGCATTCACATCGCCCATCCAAAGCGCGTCCTGATGCTTCGCGACATCCCATTTCCAATCCACCGGCAACTGCGCCGCCCCGCCGTAGTAGCCAAGACCGGTGGAGTATTTGCAGGTGTCGGCGGTGCGGGGGATTTCGAGCGTAATGGATCGTTCGATGCGTCCCTCTAGGCCCCCGATGAAGCACTGGAAAGACATGTGCCCGTCGGGCTCCAAAATTCCACTCACCGTGACTTCAGCTTTGTTGCTCTCGGAAAGCGCCAACCACTTCACACTGCCATCGCCGGTTGGCTCGAACTCGATTCCGTCCGAGTGAAGTTTTTCGGGGATGCCGTCGGCGGCGGTAAAATCGAATCGCATCGGACCGGAAAGTACCTCTCGGAGCGTCGTTCCGATCCGTGTGATTCCAGATTCAAACTGAGATGTGATCCGCTCTGGCAATCCGTTATTTCCGAGGGTCACGCTTCGCCCTAGGATGTGGAGAGTCTTTCCTTCCACGCGAACAGGGGTGAACGGTTTCGACGTGCTGCCGTCTTCCGCAATCTTTGAATCGAGCCATGCTAATTTTGTATGCTTCCAAGGCTCGGACGCACCACCATCCGCAAGCGGTTCACCAGCGACTTTGATAGTCATCGGCCTAGGCGTCGCTCCATAGTAACCGAGGAAAACACTCCCAAGGTATGAACCTGCCTTAGCATCGTGAGGAATCTTGACCCAGCACCAGTGCGGATGCACCGAGCCCCGCCGCGCAACGGCTGTTTTGGATGGGAACCCTTGAACTCTGGACGGTTCAATAGGAAGTTCGCCAGCATTGTCTATGTCCCCGAGGCTTTTCACGCTTCCGCGCAAAGAAAAAATCTCCACGTCACTTGTTGGTGCCCACACACCCACCTGAAACATGAACACCTCCCCTGGCCTCGCCACAAACTCCGGCGGCTTCTCGCGTTTCAGCCAAATCTCCGGCACTTGGTCGAACATCCGCACGGGGCGCTCGCGGCTTTCGAGGAAGACATGCACGTCGCCGGGATGCGCGGCCAGCCATGCGTCCTTTTCCGCCTTCGTGGCGATGATTTCCATTTCGTTGAACCGGTCGTGCTCCGTACGCGCTTCCCATCGGATGGCTTTGGCCTCGGGCAGCTTCTTCACATCGCCAAGCTTGCCTTTCCAATCCGCCGCGCCCGTGTCCTGCGGGCCGAGATACCTCGCCGCCGGGAACGAGCCGCCGCCCGGATTCCCCGGCAGAAAATACACCTCATACTCGCCCGCCGCCGCCGCTTGAAAAACCACCTCGCCCGCGTCGTTCGTCACCAGCGTGGCCAGCGCATTCTCCACCCGCTTCCCCGCCGCATCGGTGACCACCACGCCATGCTTCTCCGGCTGCGGGTCGCGCCGCCGCCAGTCCAGATGCGCGCGCACCGCAGCGGCAGGCGCATCCACTTTTACCACGACGCGATGCGTGCCGAGATTTTTGTCCCAAGTCTTTTGCGGGACTTCGTAGCGGATGCTCTGGGCGTGGAGCGCGACGACGGCAAAGAGGAATGCAAGTAGGCGAAACATGACGCCGTAGAGAACCAGCAATCGACGCGATTGGAAGAAGGATTCCTTCGCCCCGAACGAAGTTTGCTGATTCACTTTTCGCGTCCATGAAATCTGTCGCCGCAATCCTGTTCGCGCTCACCGCCTTTCTCGCGCCGCTCCAATCGCAAGAGCCCGCCAAGAGCCGTCCGCGTTTGTTGCTCGCTCCGGGGTTTTCCTGGCAGAAGCAGAGCGGCGAATGGAACACGACGGAAAGCAGCGTCGCGGCCACCGCAAAGGAGACGCTCTCCGAATACGCGGCATCGAGCGGCATTCCGCTCAAGGGCCGCTGGCTCTCGGTCCGCATCGCGCTGGAAGGCGACGCGACAAAAGCCGGATTCTGGCTCGCGGGTCTCCGCGACGAAAAAGGCGACCTCGTGCGGATGCAACTCGACGCCTCATCGGGCAGCATCACCAACGGTCGCGGGCGCACCATCGCCACGCTCCCCGCAGGCACGCTGGAAAAACCCATCGAACTTTTGCTGAAATTCACGAACACCACCATGACCCTGCATTCCGGCGGCTCGCAGATCGCGGAGTTGCCCGTGGTGTTCGAGGATGCGAATGCAACGCCGAGCCTCTTCGTCGAGCGAGGCCGCGCGACATTCAGCGACCTGCTAATCGGCGGTGTGACGGAGAAGCCGGAGCTCACTAAAACAGGCCCGCCAAAAAAGATCGCTATCGCGCCAAAAGTAGTCGCGAGCGCAGGCTTCGTGGTCGATTTCAACGATGCGAAACTGACCGCGCTCAAAGGCGAATGGCAGCAATACTTCGGCGTCCATACCGAGACCGCGCCGGGGCCATGGAAGACCGTCCGGCAGTTCGACGGACCGGGCTCCGGCCTGCCGCTGAAGTCCCCGCTCGCAAGCAAGCGGATGGACGGGCCGTTCAACCAGGCACCTGTGGAGATGGACCTCTCATGGTTCCGCGACCAAATGAAACGCAACTCGCTCGGGCTCGACCGCAACCTCCCCGTCATCGTCCAGAACGACATCACTGCTATTTTCATCGCCCCATGGAAATCGATGCTTGGGAAGATCCAGCAGGACCAAATCTGGGCGCTTCTCAAGCTCGCATACGGCTCCAATACCGGCGCGGAGAAACGCCTCATTTTCCAGTGGGGCGACGATATCAATTCGCAAGACCTCGGTACCTCCGCCGCCGTCCGCTCGCTCCAAATCATCCCGCACCACGGCAACGCATACGCCCGCAATTCAAACCAACCAGCCGACGCCGTGGCGTATGCGGAGAACTATTTCGCCCCCGCCGTAGAGGCACTGCGCCGCGCATCCACCGATGTCTTTGGCGACGATCGCCGCATCCCGGTGATGATCGGCAGTTGCTCGCGCGCCGGCCTGGAGGCGAACCGCGATTGGTTCCGCACAGTGCTCGATCACATCATCACAGGCGACCTCGCACCGTCGCTTGAAGACAAGCGCATCATCGACCTCGTGGACTACCTCACCGTGAACTTTCCATTCGCCGACGCCGCCGACACGAAAGCGCTGCAAGCCCTATGGAACGCATACGGCAAGCAGGTAAAGGGCCTTTGGATCACCAGCGAATTTGGCAATCTTGGGCGCGGTCCCGGTCATGTGCTGCAACGCGCGGCGCTGTTTTTCGAGTGGGTCGCCGCGAACAATCTGGATGCGAATCAAGCAAGACTCATCTGGGATTTTGCAGGTCGCAAACGCACGGGTGACGAGTCGGTTTCACTCGCGATGCGGCTCGCCGAGACGATGCGCGGGCCGCTGAAATTTGGAATGGACGCACAACCCGCCGGCACGCTCTACCGCATTAGCGCGAGCGGCAACCGGCTGCTCTTCATCTTCATCCCATCGACGGACCGCCGCGGAGTGAAGCTGTCGCCCATCGGCGAAATCGCAGTAGAAGTCGGCGATGAACGCGCGAAAAATCCGTGGGTTGCAAAGATGGTTCACAACTCCCTCCGCCGCGCACCCGAAGAAATCATTCCGCTCAAAGTGGACGGCTCCCGCGTTCTCATCACGCCAGTCACCACCAACATCGCCACGTGGGCGGTGCTGCTGGAGATGCCGTAGTGGAGTCTAAGGCGGATTACTTCACCCCGGCTCCGCAGTCGCGTGACGCACGTCGGAGGCGGGGTGTGAAGTGCTTTTCGGAATTACGCGAGGTCGAAGCGGTCGAGGTTCATCACTTTGCTCCATGCGGCTACGAAGTCGCGGACGAAAACCGTTTGCGAGTCGCTGCATCCATAGACTTCGGCGAGGGAGCGGAGTTGCGAGTTGGAGCCAAAGACGAGGTCCACGATGGTGCCGGTCCATTTGAGTTCGCCCGTTGCGCGGTCGCGTCCTTCGAGCACTCCAGCCGTGGTTTCGGACTTCTGCCACTTGGTGCTCATGTCGAGCAAGTTGACGAAGAAATCATTCGTGAGTGTGCCGGGGCGCTTGGTGAAGACGCCGTGCTGGGTGCCGCCGAAGTTTGCGTTGAGCGCACGCATTCCGCCGACGAGGACGGTCAGCTCGGGGGCGGTGAG